>CALRRX020000088.1:0-8909 GCA_943370675.1 Reyranella massiliensis 521
TGCCTTCTCTTTCGAATTGGGTGCTACCAATACCTTTACCACCTTGGCTGGTCAGCAATTGACGGTGACTAAAAATGGCTCGAATGTAACTGTTAGAGATGCACTTGGAAACACGGCAAGCGTAGTTGCAGCAGATGTTGCTATAGCCAACGGTGTAGTCCATGTAATCGATAAAGTCCTTCTTCCGACGATCACACTTCCTACTGTCGTCGAAGCAGCTCAGGCAGCTAACTTGACAGTACTCCTACAGGCAGTCACGGCTGCTGGATTAGGTAATACTTTGCTCAATCAGCAGGCTATGACGGTGTTTGCTCCTACTAATCAGGCTTTCACCAACTTGCTACAGAAATTGGGCTTTGCTTCTTTGCAGGAAATGATCAATGCCCTCGGTGCACCTGCTGTGACCAAAGTGCTTGGATTCCATGTCGTACCTGCAACAGCTTTCTCATTTAATCTGGCATCTGGTTCCCAAGAAGTTCCAACCTTAGCCGGAGAGATGTTGACAGTGACCAGAAATGGAGCTAATGTGACCGTGAAAGATAAAGCTGGCAACACATTTAATGTAGTAGCGGCAGACGTGGCTATCAGAAATGGGGTAGTGCACGTAATCGATGGCGTACTGCTTCCTACACTGTAAGTTGATCTATTCTTAAGACGAGTTATTATGCAAAGGGCGGAATTTTTTCGCCCTTTGCTCTTCAAAATAAAGCAGTTAACCTAGGAGAGGAGGAGCGAGATGTTTAGTAACAATTACAGGTATACGTTCGCTTAATGCTTGGGAGTTTATTCCTTCCTCAACATCTATTTTTTAGACGGAGACCGCCTCTTTGCTGCCAAACTCGAAGCTACCCCGCTTTTCATCCTGATTCTCTTGCTATGCTTTTCAGTTTGGATGATAAACTGGGGCATTCAAAATTTCTTTTTGGAAAAAAATTCCAAGTTCCATCCGCTCATCTTTCAATTTGGAATCAGTGCGGTAGGCATGATCATTCTTTCTTTTATTTCTTCTGAAATCACCGGGTCGATCTTGGGCGGACCTTTCTCCTTTTCTCTTCAAAATTTTATGCTCACACTAGCATTTACTTCGAGAATCAATCTCTTTCTCAATTCGGTTAATGCCATTTATTTCTTTAGCGAAAAACTGAAACAGAAGGCGGTAGAAACTGAAAAACTTCGATCGCTGACCTCTGAAGCCAAGTTGGAATCCATCAATTCTCATCTAAATCCCCATTTCTTTTTCAATAACCTTAGTGCGCTTTCCGTGCTTATACATCAGGACGTCAAGCTTGCAGACCGATACCTTCAAAAGCTTAGCGAGATCTACAGGTACATACTTAATAACCGGACAAATGAACTGGTCAAGCTTGAACAGGAGCTTCTTTTTTTAGAAAATTACCTTGAATTGCTTTCCATTCGTTTTGACCAATCTATTCGATTTCAGGTAAATATCGAGCCTGATTTTAAAGCGTTATTGGTGCCACCGGCAGTCCTTCAGCTCTTAGTGGAAAATGTCGTTAAGCACAATTACTTTACACAGAAAGAACCCTTGGAAGTGAGGATATTTTCTGAAGGAAAATCGATTAAAATCTGGAATAAAAAGCAACTAAAAGAAGTCGTTGATGAATCCACAGGAATAGGACTTCAAAACATATCCGATCGTTACAAGTTTCTTAATCAACGTATCCGGATTGAAAATCAAACGGATCATTTTCTGGTAGAAATTCCTTTGATCGATGTACAAGAATTTACTTTTAGTTGAAGACGAACCCCTAGCTCAGGCACGCATCCTGTCCATCCTTCAGAAAAATTACCCCACGTGGACCTTTGAAGAACCTCTTCAAACGGTCAAAGACCTCAAAACTGCTCTGATGAATCAGGAATCCTATGATTTGATTCTCTGTGATATTCATTTGGCAGACGGGCTCAGCTTCACCGCATTTAAGGATGTCGAGGT
This sequence comes from Reyranella massiliensis 521, assembly GCA_943370675.1. Taxonomy (GTDB): domain Bacteria; phylum Bacteroidota; class Bacteroidia; order Cytophagales; family Cyclobacteriaceae; genus Algoriphagus. The sequence goes on from CALRRX020000088.1 coordinate 1,955, forward strand.
AAAAGTTCCGATTATTTTCATCACTGCGTTTGACCAATATGCCCTCCAATCTTTTGAGCACAATGCAATAGATTATGTGTTAAAGCCTATTCAGGAGGAGCGATTGATCCGTGCTATCGAGAAATTTCGAAAGCTGTCAAAAGAAGGTGTAGCTACCTCTATTTCGAAGGAATTTGTGGAGGAGATTTTGGGGAAATATTCGCAGAAAAGCTACAAAAAGCGATTTTTGACTCGATCAGGCAATCGTCTTTGTTTTATTTCTGCTGAGTCGGCAGCCTACTTTTATGCGGAAGAAGGTGTGACTTTCCTAATCGAATCCGGTTCTTCGCAAAAACATATCGTGGATCATTCCCTCAATGAACTCGAAAAAGACCTACTTGATCCCAATAAATTTTACCGAATAAATAGGTCTGTCATCATCAATCTGGATTACTTGATCGAGATGCGCCCTTATGTCAATGGCAGACTTGCCATATCTCTCAATGCCAAGTCAGAGGATCAGCTGATTGTAGCAAGGGAAAAAGTCAGTGAATTTAAATCTTGGATCAATCAGTAAAGAAATGAAAGTTGTTTTTTTGGGGTTCCTTTTTTCCCTTTTTCTCGGATTTGAAGGCATAGCACAAGAGTATCCTTCCTATGATTCTTTAAAAAGATCACTGACACGAGTAGAAGCAGATTTATACCAAGTCCAACTTAACCTTCACCAATCCCAACAGCAACTCAAAAGCGGAATCCTTATAGCGACGTTGGGCTATACCGTCACCATCATCGGTGGTCAACTTTTGGGCACAAAACCTCAACTAGGAGAGACCTTGCTCTATGTGGGTGGAGCTACCGGGATTGTGGGTACGGTAGTGCTCTTTAAGGGATTCAAGAAAATTTCCCTTGGCCCGCCACTTCCTCCAAAATCATACTAGGCTATTTCTTAGCGGCAGTGTCTTGGTCTGGCCCTTTTGGAGATACCAAAATCACTTTTTCCCGATCTACCATGACCGATCCTGGAGCTGAACCTTTGACTTTTCTCACGTATTTGGCCTCCGTATACATCACAGGCGCGAGTGTGTCTGATTTGAGTTTGGAGTAAAAGGCAGCCAGCTCTGCCGCCCTTTCCAAGACTCCCTGAGGTACCACAGCGATTCCTCTCATTTTGATCAGTACATGAGAGCCTGCAGCCTGTCTGGCATGCAGCCAGATGTCTTCTTTTCGGGCAAAACCCCGGAGCATTTCATCATTGTCTTTGGCTGATTTGCCCACCCAAATGGTGAAACCCTCAAATTCAAATACCTTGAAGGGTAAGCTTTCCGAGTCTTTCTTGTCTTTGATATCCTCTTTGTGAGTTTTTTGGAAATTCTTCAGTTTTCTAAAATCAGAGACTTGACTTAGTTCTTGGATTTTGTCTCTCAATTCAGCTTCTAAAACCCGTTTTGCCTGAATTGTTTTATCGAGTTGATCAAGTTCCAATTGCCTATTTTTCGATTTTCGATACAGGGATTCGGCAAGGTCTTGAGGCTTTTGATTGGGTTTTAAGTTGACTTTTAATTTCAATCCCGTGTAAAAATTATCCAACTCCAATTGCTGAACTCCCCCCGAGAATTGGTGGAGATTGGCCATGATCACATCTGCCAATTGGGAAGGAGGAGGTGTGTTTTTCAACTCTTCCAGCTTTTCTGAGGATTTTTGGAGGTAAGACTCGGTTTTTTTGAGTTGGTCACTGTAGCCTTTTAGAAGTTGATTTTTCTCCTTTTCGAAGGTGCCGATCACCAAGGCTTTATAGAAAAGCTCGTTGACTGCGGTGATGGGATCAGAGTGAGTGCTAATCGGATTTGCTTCAGGAAGAAGGCTCAAAGTGACTTCTCCTTCTTTTTCCACTAAAGAAAAAAGCGGAGTATCTAGCAGATCCAATAGCTCTTGCATCAAGTTCCACTTGGTCTTGAGGTCTGATTCAGGATAGTGTCGCTCTTTCAGCCAGTTTCTGGGAATCTGGCCTAGAGTGGGCAGAAATTGAGATGCATTTCCATCCAAAGATTCAAAACGCTCCCAAGTTAAATCCAAAGACCTTTCTAAGGTCCGCGAGTCCAAGGTTTTGTCCTCTTTGATTTCATTTCTGAAAAGAAGAATCGGGGCATCTGATTCCTCCCCATAAAGAAGCACATTGCTGCGATTGCCGTGGAGTTTCAGCACTAGGGTTTTGCCGGAGGCCAAGTCAAATTTAAGCGCTCTTTCGAAGGAGAAAACGGCACAGGAAACGATCTCGTCTCCAATGATTTCCTCAAAAAGATCAATGGTGTTTCTTCTGGCACGGGCATATTGGGTCGGAAAACTCAAATACACCTGCGGAGGTAGCAGGTGTGCACGGATAAATCGAGTTTCATCTCCTCTTGCTGTCTCAATGATCAGTTCATCCTTGCTTTGGGAAAAACAGGCAGTGATTTCTGCGCCGGAAAATGCATCTGAAAGCGCAGGAGTGAGGTAGCGTAAGAAATGATAATTGAGATGCATCAGGGCAAAGTTAACTCCAAGCCGTCGTATGCGAGGAAGATTCCTTCGGGAAGTGCCTGTTCGACTTCGTGATGAATTCCGAGTTTGTGGGAAATATGCGTAAAATAGGTCTTTTTGGCTCCTATTTTCAGCGCTTGATCGATGGCTTGGTCTAGCGTAAAATGTGAGATATGAGGATCTTTTTGCAGGGCATTCAGTACCAGGATTTCGCTTCCTTCCAGCAAGGCTAAGGTAGCATCGGGGATATGGTTGGCATCAGTGATGTAGCTAAAGTCGCCGATTCTGAATCCCAATACGGGCAATTTGTAGTGGAGAACTGGAAGCGGAGTGATAGTCAATCCCTCGATATGAAACGGATTTTCATCGATTTCCACACAGGCTACTTGTGGCACTCCAGGGTATTTTTTGTCACTGAAGACGTAAGCGTATTCTCTTTTGAGTTGGTCAAGGACTTGCTTTTTTCCAAAAACAGGCATGTCTTTTTGCTGCATGAAGTTGAACGGACGAATGTCGTCAAGTCCCGCAGTATGGTCTTTGTGCTCGTGGGTAAAGACGATTGCATCGATTTTATTGATTCCCGAGCGCAGCATTTGCATTCGAAAGTCGGGCCCGGTGTCGATGACAAGTGAAACGCCATTGGCTTCGATATGGACTGAGGTGCGAAATCGCTTGTCACGGTAGTCCAGTGACTTGCAGACGTTGCATTCGCAGCCGATGACGGGTACGCCTTGTGAGGTGCCTGTTCCTAGAAATGTGACTTTCAAAATTTCAGAGTGGTTTGTCTCAACTCGGTTAAGAAATCTTGGTTGGATTTGTCCTTAAACTCCTGTGGATCTAGGTTGAGTTCGGACAGGATGTCAATCAGTGCGTTGATTTTTCCTTCGAGGGGAAAATACTTGTTGACGATCACGATTTTGGTGTCTCTCAGTACACAATAGCCGGATTTGAAATTCCCTTTTTCGTAGCGCAGAACGTAAGTGGAGGCCGAAAAGAGATTTTCGAGTTTGTCCAAAAAGTGTTTGGTGTACTTTACTGCCATGGATTAGCTTAGAAATTTTTTGACTGTGGCCAAGACGACATCGTAGTCGAGTGGCTTTTGGATAAAGTCGTTGAATCCAAATTTCCGAAAATCTTCAGGGGTGTAATTGGCGGCATTGCCAGAGATGGCGATGATCGGAAGTTTGCTTTTGACAGGATCCGCCATGTTACGGATTTCCAAGGTGCACTGGACGCCATCCATTACCGGCATGGTGATGTCCATGAGGATCAAGTCAAAATCTTCGTTGGCCAGCATTTCTAGCACTTGCTTGCCGTTTCGAGCAGCTTTCATTTTATAATTTTCGAAGGCCAAGACATTCTTGGTCAGATTGATAATGATGGAACTATCCTCACCTACCAATATTTTCTTTTCGCTGCTCATGATTCAAAAATGGTTTCGTTTTTGAAAAATTCTTGAAACTCAAGAATGTGTTTTTTTAAAATTTTCATCTCCTCTATAAATTCTAGAGACTTGTTTTGTCTACCTAAAAGCTCGCAGACTTGTGTTTGGTTAAATATTTTTGAGGCGCCTAAAGTGCCAGAATTACCCTTCAACGTATGAATTTTATCCAATAATTCAGGAGAAACTCCATCAGCGGAAGACTCCTCAATCGAAGAAATTACTTCTGAACATTCTGATATAAAATCCAAATAGACGTTTTTGATGGCTTCTTTGGAGTTGTATTTTAAGAGTTGAGTAAGGGTGTCTAAGTTCAGAATTATGCCGACATTCTGACTTTTATCGCTCTCACTTTCTTGAGTCTGTTGCTTTTTAAAGTGGGATTGGATTGTAAGAATAAACTCCCGTGGACGGATCGGTTTGGCGATGAAATCATCAAATCCTTGGTCAAGAAAATTTTGCCTATCAGTGTCATCTGCAAAAGCAGTCACTGCTAAAATCGGACAAGAACCAAACTCGTTTTCTCTTATTTTTTTCATGGCGGTGATACCGTCCATTCTGGGCATCTGAATGTCCATTAGAATCAAATCAAAAGGAGTGGAAGTAGCCATTTCTATGGCTTCCATGCCATTGTGTGCGGATTTGAAATCATAGAGCTGACCGACAAGATTTTCAAAAAGCTTCCTATTCAGTTCATTATCATCCACAATCAGGACTTTTTTGCTTTTCATCTCAATCCTCTTGATTTTTGACCGTATAAACGCTTCAGATTTGACCGGTCAACGATTTTTGATTCTTGTGGTAGGGCCTACCGGGGTGGGTAAAACCGATCTTTGCTTAAAGCTAGCCAAAAAATTTCACACCCAGATTATTTCCTGTGACAGCAGACAATTTTATCGGGAAATGAACCTTGGTACTGCCAAACCAAGTCCTGCTGAACTAGCTGAAGTGCCTCATCACTTGATCAATTCCCTGTCCATCGAAGAGGATTATGACGTCAGGAAGTTCGAGCAAGATGCGCTAGCTATCCTAGATCAACTCTACCAAAATCATCAGGTGGTCATCATGACTGGAGGTAGCGGACTTTTTGCTGATGCAGTGGTTAAAGGCTTGGATGATATTCCCGAAGTGGATCCTGAAATAAGGCAGGAGATCATTTCGGAATTTGAAGAAAAAGGATTGGAATGGCTCCAGCAGCAGGTGGAAAAGGCTGATCCAGAATACTTCGAGTTGGTAGATCGACAAAACCCTCAGCGGTTGATGCGAGCACTTGAAGTGTATCGAGGTACAGGGTTGAAATTCAGTAGTTTTAGGGTGAAAAAGAAAGTGGAAAGGCCCTTCAAGACGATCAAAATTGGCCTTTATCGAGATCGCGAAGAATTGTATCAGCGAATCGACCTGCGCATGGATCAGATGATTGAGGCGGGATTGTTTGATGAGGCTGACGCGCTTTTTGGAAAGCGGGCCTTAAATGCCCTGCAGACCGTAGGCTACTCTGAGATTTTTGGATACCTCGAGGGAAAGTACGATCGGGAAGAGGCCGTTCGATTGCTTAAGAGAAATTCAAGAAGATATGCCAAAAGGCAATTGACTTGGTTCAGAAGGGATGCTGAAATCCAATGGTTTCAGCCCTCTGAGGAAAAGGAAATCACCAAGTGGATTGAGGCTCAAATGGCGTGAAATCCACTGATTTTTGACACCCAATTGTAAGGCGCTTTTTTAATCAGTTGGTTGTATTGATGGCGATTGATCTTGAGTTCGCGGATCAGGTCCAAGCTAGATTGGGAAATAGGGTTTTTCTGAGCTGTATTTTTCCAAATCGTCAAAATCTGATCGGGATCGGATAGTTCTTCTGACTTGAGTCCAAGCTCTGGATGCGCTTGGGCTAACTTTGAGAACAACTCACGCTGAAGGTTTAATTTCCGCAACATGGTAATTCTCACGGTAAGGAAGAAAAGCATGCAAGCTCCTCCCATGGTCAAAAACAAGGGTATGTATCCCATATTAAATACTTAAGATATCAATCAGTTTGATGTGATCAGGGATGAGTGGTTTGGGTTTGCCGATGCAGTCTGCAAATGGGGTGTAGACCACTTCCATCTTCATTACTCCGGCCATGCAATTGGTTTTTCCATCCAAAAGACCTTCCACAGCAGCCATTCCGCAGCGACTTGCCAAGACCCGATCTCGGGCAGTTGGCTTGCCTCCCCGCTGGATATGTCCCAGTGTCGTAACCTTAAACTCTTTATTTGGATCTTTGATTTTTTCTTTGACCATCTTCATGATCTCCTCTGCACTGCCCAGAGAATGACCTTCAGCCACCACAATGATGCTGGAGGATTTGGTCTTTCTCAGATTTCCTAAAGATTTCACTACCTGATCTATCTTGGTCTCAGTCTCAGGTACCATGACAAACTCCGCGCCTCCTCCAATTCCTGATTCTACAGCGATAAATCCCGCATCTCTTCCCATTACTTCTATAAAGAAAATCCGGTCATGCGCCGCTGCGGTGTCTCTGATTTTATCAATTGCTTCCAAAGCTGTATTCACCGCCGTATCAAACCCGATTGTGTAATCAGTTCCGTAGATGTCGTTGTCGATCGTGCCTGGGCAACCTACAGTGGGAATGCCATACTCTTCGAAAAATACCTTCGCTCCGGTAAATGTGCCATCACCTCCGATAGCCACCAAGCCTTCGATTCCGAGTTCTTTCAGGTTTTCATAGGCCTTTTTTCTTCCTTCGGGAGTGCGGAATTCCATCGAACGGGCAGATTTTAAGATCGTACCACCACGCTGCACGATGTTGGAAACGGAGTGGGATTGGAGTCGCTTGATGTCTCCTTCGATCATTCCCTCGTATCCGTGATAGATCCCATATACCTCGAGCCCTCGGTAGATTCCTGTTCGAACCACCGCACGGATGCAGGCATTCATTCCGGGGGAGTCTCCACCTGAAGTGAAAACGGCGATTTTTTTCATTTACCTTGATGTTAAGCGCCGCAAAAATAGAGATTAAAG
>CALRRX020000089.1:0-8895 GCA_943370675.1 Reyranella massiliensis 521
TATTCGCACTCAAGTCTCGATCAATGCACTCACTGCGGATGGAAGTCCACTTGGGGAAATGGATGAAGCCCAGGACAAAGGAATGAGTCCCGAGCAATGTGCCAAGGAGATGTATCAAGCCATCTTCTCCAAAAAAGAGGAAGTATATATCGGAGGAAAAGAAACGCTAGCGGTGTACCTCAAGCGATTTTTCCCCGGAATCTTTTCAAAAATCCTCCAAAAAGCCAAAGTCAGATAATTACCACTACCCAATATGCAATTAGTAAAAGCTGAAATCATAGCCATTGGAGACGAGCTACTCTATGGGCAAATCATGGACACCAACTCCCACTGGATCAGTCAAGAACTCGATCTGATCGGAGTAAAAGTAGTCCGGAAAACCACCGTGGGTGACAATCGGAATGACATCCTTACGGCATTTGCCGAAGCCGAACAACGGGCAGATATCATCCTCATCACGGGTGGCCTTGGTCCTACCCAAGACGACCTTACCAAGCCACTGTTGGCGGAATATTTTGGCTGCGAAATCGTCGAAGTTCCAGAAGCTGTAGAAGCCGTGACTTCCTTTTTCAGAAGAAGAGGAAGGGAAATGACCCAATTAAATATCCTACAAGGACACCTTCCATCCTGCTGCACTTACGTGCCAAATGAAGTCGGCACTGCTCCCGGAATGTGGTTTGAAAAAAACGGAATGTACTGGATGTCCATGCCCGGAGTACCTCACGAGATGAAAAAACTCATGCGGGACTTTGTCTTACCTAAGCTTCCCCAAGTTTTTGAACTTCCCATCATCTATCATAAAATGGTCAAAACGGCCGGAATCGGTGAAAGCTGGCTGGCAGATCTGATCAAGGATTGGGAAAACAACCTGCCTGAGCATATTCGTTTGGCTTACCTCCCATCTCTTGGACACGTCAAGCTAAGGTTGACTGCTTTTGGTACTGACAAGCAAAAACTGGCATCAGAGGTGGAAGATCAAATTGCTGCTGTCCTTCCCCTGATCGATAAGTTTGTCTATGGATATAACGAAGAGACGCTCGAAACCGCTATCGGTAAACTTTTGAAGAACGCAGGGAAAACTCTAGCTTTAGCCGAAAGTTGCTCGGGAGGATACGTCTCCCATTTGGTCACCACAGTACCGGGAAGCTCTGCCTATTTCCAAGGTTCGGTAGTTCCTTATCACAATCAATTCAAGGAAAAAATCCTAGGTGTAAAAGCTGAAACGCTCCAATCCGTGGGTGCGGTAAGTGAGGAGACTGCGAAGGAAATGGCTTTGGGTGTCCGCAAACTGTTTGGCTCAGACTTTGGCTTGGCAAGTACTGGAATCGCTGGTCCGGATGGTGGTTCGGAAGAAAAACCGGTTGGAACAGTTTGGATTGCCTGTGCCGGGGAAGGTTTTTTGGAAGCCAGAAAGCTCCAATTGACACAAGATCGGATGCTGAATATTCAACTGACAGGGGTTTCTGTTTTGAATTTGCTAAGGAATTGCTTTAATCAGAATAACAAATAAAATTTTATCCAGATGGTTTGGGTAGGTATTCAATAAAATTTAATTTTAAATCTTGAATATAAACCCAATTAAATTATCCCGACCGATATGGCAAGTGTAGAAATGCTGATGCCCAAAATGGGCGAAAGTATCATAGAAGGCACCATCCTTACCTGGCTGAAGAAAGAAGGAGACGTCATCGATCAAGATGAGTCTGTTTTGGAAGTAGCCACAGATAAGGTTGACACAGAGGTACCTGCCACGCATGGAGGTATATTGAAAAAGATTTTAGCCAAGGAAGGTGATGTGGTAGCTGTGGGTGCTCCGATTGCAATTATCGAAACTGCCGGAGATTCAAAAGCAGCTCCAGCGGAAACTGCAAAAGAAGTATCTGCCGTCAAAGAAGAACTAATCGCGGCTGCGCCTGAAAACACTGCTGCAATACTTTCCCAGCCAGAAGTCCAGGAGGAAACTCCAGCTGAAGATGGTCGATTTTACTCCCCATTGGTTAAAAGTATTGCCAAGGAAGAGGGTATCGCTTTTGCCGAACTGTCAAAAATACCCGGAACTGGTAAAGAAGGTCGTGTGACCAAGCAGGACATGTTGGATTACCTCAAGGTTCGTTCTGCCTCCACTTCAGTTCAGCCTCAAGTATCTGTGAAAGTCCCTTCGATCTCAGAACCAAAAGTGCAGATGAGCATCTCTGCGTCTGATGAGATCATTGAAATGGACCGCATGCGTAAAATGATCGCGCAGCGAATGATTGAGTCAAGAAGAATCTCCGCACACGTGACTTCATTTGTGGAAGCAGACATGACCAACATTGTGCTCTGGAGAGACAAAAACAAAGACGCTTACCGTGCAAAATATGGTGAGGGAATTACCTATACTCCTTTCTTTATTGACGCTGTAGCAAGAGCCATCCGTGATTTCCCTATGATCAATATCTCTGTGGATGGTGATCGAATCATTAAGAAAAAGGACATCAATGTGGGTATGGCTGTTGCCTTGCCTTCAGGAAACCTGATCGTGCCCATCATCAAAAATGCAGACCAACTCAATCTGGTAGGCATTTCTAAAAAAGTTAATGATCTAGCAAACCGTGCCAGAAACAATAAATTGACTGCCGACGACTTGGCTGGGGGTACTTACACCGTATCCAATGTGGGTTCTTTCGGAAATGTGATGGGTACTCCCATCATTCCTCAACCTCAGGTGGCCATTTTGGCGATTGGGGCGATAGTGAAGAAGCCCGCTGTGGTTGAAACTCCAACAGGTGATGTCATTGCTATACGTCACAAAATGTTCCTTTCCCACTCCTATGACCACCGAGTAGTGGACGGTTCTTTGGGAGGCATGTTTGTCCGTAGAGTTGCCGATTACTTAGAAGCCTTTGACTTGAATACTTCCTTGTAATCCCAAAAAAACCAATGCCCCCATGAGGATCTTCTTCTTCATGGGGGCATTTTCTTTGATGGAAAATCAGGATATACTTTGGCCTCTCACCTTTCTGAAATAATATTCCAGCTTATCTGCTAACACAGCCAATCGGATAGGTTTGGTTAAATAATCATCCATTCCAATTTCCAACGCCTTCTGCTGGTCTTCTTCAAAGACATTGGCTGAAAGACCTATAATGATCAGATCCTTTCGGTCAGGAAGCTCACGAATTGCCATAGTAGCTTCCAAGCCATTCATAATTGGCATTTGAACATCCATTAAAACCACATCGAATTCATTTGATCTGACCATGTCCAAAGCTTCTTGACCATTTTTGGCTACCTCAAAGGCGAATCCAAGCTGCTGAAACATCAATCTCATCAATTGAAGATTAAGCTCATTGTCTTCAGCAAGAAGAATCCTCAAAGGAAAAACTGCTCCCATTTCCTTGATATCCCGCCATGTAAGATCTTGGGAACTTGGCTTGAGGGAAGATGCGGATGATCTTTTAAGTAAAACAGAAAATCCAAAAACAGAACCTTTCCCTAATTGACTTCGGATGACCAATTCTCCCCCAAGTAATTCAGCTACTTTTTTGGCTATGGCCAATCCCAAACCTGTACCTTGATAGGCTCTCGTATTTGAGCTTTCTACTTGATAAAAAGGCTCCGTCAAGTGCCTCAAATGCTCCTCAGAAATACCAATTCCTGTATCCTCGACCGCATAGTGTAAATAGACCAATTCCTCGCTGAATTCTTCCAATTCCAGTTTAACACTCACTTTTCCTTTTTCAGGAGTAAACTTGAGCGCATTGCCCATCAGATTTAATAGGACTTGATTGATTTTACCCTTATCACCCTCCAAGATGACATCTGCATTTGGGTCCATTTTCAACTCAAGGCTAATTGCTTTCTTTTTAGCAATTCCGATCAGGATTTCAACCTGAGCTTTCAGCTCGTCTAATGGGTTGAAAACAGCATGGTGTATTTCAATCTTGCCAGACTCGATTTTAGAGTAATCCAAAATATCTCTGATAATTGTCAGGAGGGAATTGCCTGAATTCTTGATGATATCGACATACTGCTTTTGGATTTTGTTCAGGTTGGTACTCTCCAAAAGGTCAATAATACCCAACAAGCCATTCATAGGAGTCCGGATCTCATGACTCATATTTGCCAAAAATTCAGACTTAGCCTTACTGGCCATATCTGCCGCATTCATGGCTTCCATCAGCCCATTCTCCCAGATTTTTTGGCTCGTGATGTCCTTGGCTATGGATATCATCTGGGTGGAATCCAAAGGAAAAAAACGCATCTCATAATGACGCACCACTTCTTTTTCATCCTTCCAAACAGAATTGATAGTCTGGATTTTTCCCGTTTTTCTGGCTAGATGAAAGGCTGAAAGAATTTCATTTAACTGATCCTGAGGAACAAATTCCTCCAACTTTTTCCCGACCGTTTGAGAAGCTGGCTCTATCAGATTTTCTTTTCCCTGGATATGAAAATCCAATACTTTTCCATCATTGTCGTAAATGAAAATGACATCGGGCAGGTTATTGATCAGTGATCTCAGTCTGTTTTCGCTTTCGATGATCTCTTTTTCAGATTGGTATTGTTCTGTAATATCCGTACAGATACCCATCCCTCCATTAAATCTTCCCAGCTCATCATACATCAATTTTTCAAAAATTTTGAGCCTGATTTTTTCACCATCGGCCCGAATCACGTCCGTTTCTATGTTGACATATTCCTTTTTTTGTTCGATGGCTTTAACAATTTCCTCTTTGACTTGAAGTGCTGCAGGATGTTTGGACCCTTCTTGAAATGCGGTAACGAAACTCATTTTTGGGTGCCCGAGTACTTCCTCTACCTCTTCGCTGATTCGATTGATTTCACCTTTGTAATTGTGAAAAAAGACAAACCCACGAAGTTCTTTCAGGAGTAAATTTTGCTGATCAAACAGCTCCGAAATCTCAACCAGACTGGCCTCCTTATTTTTGGTGATTTCAAGGCTGTTTTTGATCGAAATAACAAAGAATAAAATCGAACCGATCAACAAAAAAACAATCCCGATAAACAGATAGAAGTAGGTACTGTAAAGTCCTGAAGTGAGACTTTGAACCGGTGCAGAAAAAGCCAAAGAAGCCGGTATATCTCCATATCCAAACCGAAAAGGATATTGAGCTAAAACTCCTTCTATTTCCGCATTCCCTCCTTCATCCCAATGGATTTGATAAAATCCTTTCAAGCCCATTGAAATGTCTTCACGGATTCGCTCAAGGTCGGAGGACTGAATTTTCCGCTCTGTGACCGTAGACGCAGCTCCAATATCATACAGTTGATTGTTGAATAATAAGTATTTGCTTCCCCCAGGTGTCTGGTAAAAATTAGAAGCATACTCTCTCGCAAAACCCAATAAATCATAGGAATACACTGTCTTTATTCCAGATTTACCCTCGATCACCTGATATTTCCCAGCTTTAGAATCGGGAATATCCTTAACAGTGGCTTTAATAAAATCATTTCTGGAAGTAAGCGTGTATCGCATCACTGAATCCCCCAAGTCCACCCAAATTGTATCAATGATACTCGGAAACGCAATAAAGGTCCTCCTCGCAGCTAAGGGAAGATCTTGATCAACCTTGCTTTGATCCCAATCTGTGTTTTCTAAGTAACTATAAAAAGTCCGGGTTTCTTCTTGAAAACGAATCAATTCAAATTCAATTCCCCGAGCTGCCAACTCGGTCTGCTTATTCAAAAACTCCTTTCTGGTACTGAGCTGTGATTCATAAAGGGCATTGAAAAAACTGATTCCAACCGATGCCACAAGCAAGATCAAAATACCACCCACCAAGGCGGTCACCTTGTAATTCGACCTGTCAAACATCTTCTTCGCCATCAAAACTCAGAGAATAATTCGATCAAATACCAATCAATCTTTTTAAAAGGTAGGCCAACAGCAGCCTTTAAATTGGCTTCGTCTACAAACTCATACCTATTTTTCTTTTCAAAAATCATTGCCTGAGCCATTTTCCTAACTTCTGCACTTTTACTGTGAAAAAGGTTAAAATCCGAAATCCTAAAATTATCAGCTTGTATCGTTTCTCTGTACACGTGATTTTTTAAGGGAGGCATTCCCAAAAACTCGGTTGCCTCACCTTTAGCCGCAACAATATCCCCTTTGCCATTGACCAGAATAAAATTACCCTCCACTGATTCTAGGTAGTTTTGAATCAACGTTGAAACGGTAAAATCTACTCCCAAAACTGCAAAAAGCTTATCCCCATCATAAATCGGATGAATTAAAGAAAGAATCCATCCCTTGCCTGCGGGATCTACATAAGCATCGGGAATCCAAACTAATCCACGGGCAGGGTTATGGGCCGAGTCTGCTTCATAATAAAAATTAAAAGTGGTCACATCAATGTCCGGATCCACGATATTTCTAGCATCGTATGCGGGATAAACTCTACTCACCTGTAAGGCAGAGTTGGAGTAAATCTGTACTGCCATCTTATTTTTTTGAAAAAATGAGGCAAATAAACTGTCGAGGCTATTGGTAAGTCGAACCTCCTCTTCGGCCTTTTTTCGATCAGATGTGGTATTCAGAATAATTACTGAACTAAGTGAGGAATCTTGTTCAGGTAGATTGGTTGAAAATGAGCCTTCAAATGTGTACTTGAGCGCTGCAGATTTGGCAAGTACAGAGTCTCTTTTCCCAACTAATTTTTCATAAAAGTGAGCAACTTCATCAAGTTGGCTGGCCATCTCTTGAGCTTCTTTTTCCATTTCAGCCATTAGGCCTTGGATTCTTTCGAGTCCTCCATCGACCAAGGGTTCCCTCTTTTTTTCACAGGAATAAAAAAAGGAGGTAAGGAAAGAAAAAAGAGCAATTCTAAAAAGACTCATGAATAAGGGTGGTGAAAAGGGAAGTTAGGTATTTTCCAACTGCCTTCGAAAAGAATTGCCCATTTCTTCGAAACGGACTTTAACATTTTCAAAAAAAGTACCTTCCATAAACGCATCCAACTCCGATTCATCTAAAACATCCATCTCGCTCAACTTAAACGTTTGCTCCATCGGACCGAGCTCGTACTTGATGATATACTTATTGTTCCAGGAGAAAATACTTACCCGTATTTCCTCCCGGATCAGTTCTTTGACTACTCTCATTCGGGTCTGCGGACTTCGGATTTGAAAGTAATGTTAGACTTCAGCGAGGAAGCAACAGAGCAGTATTTCTCAACTGAAAGCGCAACCACTTTGGCAAATTCATCATCTGTCGCATTTGGAGAAACCAAGACAAATTTCAGTTCAATGTCAGTATAGAATGCTGGAACGCCATCATTTCGAATACCCTCTACTGCTACAAAGAAATCCACGATATCTCTTCTCTTCTTTTTCATCATCAGTACTGCATCCACTGAGGCACATCCGCCTAAAGCTGACAGCAACAGATCCATTGGGGACTGTGCGTGCTTGTGCTCCGGATCATACATGTCGATGTTGACCAGATTGCCCTGCGGATTGCGGGACTCATATTCCAAATCCGCCTTCATGCGGACGGTGACGTTGCGTTTGTTAGCCATGTAGATTTACGATTTTTGAATTACGATTTACGACATCTTGAGGTATCACAATCGCTGATTCGATGTTTTGACTATTTCTTTTTAAGAGAAATCCTGCTTTCGGAAAAGCAGGATAACCGTTGATTTAATGAACTGTTTGTTATGCTGCTTCTCCAGAAGCAGCACTAATACTATATAAATTTTGACGTCTTGTTTCTAATATCTAGCTTCTTGACTCTTGCTTCTCTTTCAGATTTCTGACCTCTTGTTTCAGCCTTTTACATATTCCTTCTATACTGCCCTCCCACCTCATACAAGGCATTAGTAATTTGTCCGAGTGAGCAGTACTTCGCAGCTTCCATGAGCTTTTCGAAGACATTCTCATTGTGAATCGCTGCCTTTTGAAGTGACATCAGTTGGTCTTTCTCCAAACCTGCAAAAGCTTGATGAAGGTTCCTCAAGGTAGCGATTTGAGCTTCTTTTTCATCTATGGTAGCACGGATGACTTCACCCGGAGTGACAGTGGGCGAACCTTCACTGGAAAGGAAGGTATTCACCCCGATGATCGGATATTCCCCGGTATGCTTGAGCATCTCGTAGTGAAGGCTTTCCTCTTGGATTTTGCCACGCTGATACATGGTCTCCATCGCTCCCAATACACCACCTCGCTCGGTGATTCGGTCAAATTCAGCATACACCGCTTCTTCCACCAAGTCGGTTAATTCTTCGATGATGAAAGCACCCTGAAGCGGATTTTCATTCTTAGCTAAGCCCAACTCCTTGTTGATAATCAACTGGATAGCCATCGCTCGACGAACCGATGCTTCAGTAGGAGTCGTGATCGCCTCGTCGTAGGCATTGGTATGCAAGGAGTTACAGTTGTCATAGATCGCATACAAGGCCTGAAGCGTCGTACGGATATCGTTGAAGTCGATTTCTTGCGCATGGAGCGAACGACCGGAGGTCTGGATATGGTACTTGAGCATTTGCGAACGCTCATTTCCTCCATACTTCAGTTTCATAGCTTTCGCCCAAATTCTTCTTGCCACACGGCCGATCACAGCATATTCCGGATCGATGCCATTGGAGAAGAAGAAGGAAAGGTTGGGAGCAAAGTCATTGATGTTCATTCCTCGGGACACGTAGTATTCTACGTAGGTGAATCCGTTGGAAAGCGTCAAGGCGAGCTGTGTGATCGGATTGGCACCTGCCTCAGCAATGTGGTAACCGGAAATAGAAACCGAATAGAAGTTTCTGACTTTGTTTTCGATGAAATACTGTTGCACGTCCCCCATCAATCGAAGCGAAAACTCCGTGGAGAAAATACAGGTATTTTGAGCCTGATCTTCCTTCAGGATGTCTGCCTGAACGGTACCTCTCACTTTGGAAATGGTGT
>CALRRX020000090.1:0-8884 GCA_943370675.1 Reyranella massiliensis 521
TGCATTATTGAAACCGATTTAGAACAACTTTTGAAACAAATAATAAGCAATTAAAAACCAAAATGACTATTTGTATCAAATCGAAACAAAAAAAATGACCCCTTCCAATTTATTCAAAACAGGCATTTTCTTTGATTTATTCATTCCTAAATTTTAAAAATAGACTTTTAAATTCAATAAAATCATTTGTAATAAATCTTGATAAACTGAAATATTCACCCCTTATTTAATTTGCCTACAAGAAAGTTCATTCATTTACATAATGTGACATTCTTGATGAATTGAGTTTTGGATTTTTGAAAAAATACTAAAAATAAAATAGCTTTTATTTTCTCTTTAGACAGCTATTAAAATCTCTATTATATTATTTATTATGAGGCGCTTACATATCAAATCAATCGTGATTTTTGAATTAAATGGACTCATGTTTTCTAAGCTTAAGAAAACCTTAAGCCAACAAACCCTCCCTTTCACACTACTTTTTCTCCTTATTACTTCGAGTGTTCTCACTTCTAGCTCTGCTCTTTATGCCCAATCCGGTAACCAAAACATAACTCCAACCAAAGAGACGCTTCTCAGCAAAAAAAAAGAAGGACTTGATTACCTCAAGGGTCAACGCGCAATTTTAAAGAAAACCAAAGACTGGAAGCACCTTAATGCTTTTTTGATTGGAGTCACGGATTATTCCAAGGCAAGCAAAAACTTCAAGGGCAGCATTCAGCTTCTCGAAGAGTTTTATGAAGCAGAGCTTGAAAATTTGGATGCGAAAAGTAAAAATCGGTTACTTATCGGTCTTTCCTGGCATTCAAATCAATCCAATCAACCCATCCGAAGTCTCGGATACCTAGGCAAAATCACCGAAAAAGACCTAGATCCGAAACAGACCCATCTGTTGGCATACTACAAAGGCCAGGCTTATTCTGCTTTAGGAAACTATGATACAGCGCTTGAATTATTCCTATCCGCACTTCCTGAATTCAAAAAATGGAATGACCCCAACTATATAGGCTCCATTTCCAATGATCTTGGGTTACTCTATAATTCACTTGGAGACACCACTAATGCGGTTAATTACCTTCAGCAAGCCGTCGAAAAAGCAAAAGAACAGAACAAAAAGGACCTTTTAGCCCAATATTTGGTCAACATCGGGACCGTTTACAAAAGCATGGGAGCCTATCAAAGGGCTCTCAATGCATACAATGAAAGTACAGAATTAGCTAAATCGCTTGGTGATTCGATGCGGATCGCTCAAAACCAGATGAATGCCGCCAATGTCCACATGAAATTGGAGCAGTTTGGAGAGGCAAACAAGAATTACCTCAATTCCATGGCAATTTGTAAGTCGCTTGGTATTGACTATGGCATCTATCTCAATTACATCAACCTACTGGAAAATGCCACAAAATGGGGTAAACTCGAAATGGCCCAAATGGCATTGGACAGCGCAGAGATCCTTTCCAAAAAAATGGATGGAAAGAAAGAAAAAGTGGCCCTCCTTGCAAATAAGGCCGATTTTCTAACTCGACTTGGTAAACATGAGGAAGCTACAGAAGCACTCAAAGCTTCCTATGCCCTGGAAAAAGAGATGCTAAATGACCAGGTACAAACCAAAGTCAATGAACTTACTATCCGCTATGAAACTAATCTCAAGGAGGAGCAGCTCTCAGCAATAGACTACGAACTCAAAAAAGCACAATTGATCAATACCCTGTATTTCATTGTCATTTCATGTGTTTTGATCTTGGCAGGAATATGGGGTTATATCAAAAAATACAAGAATGAAACCTCCAAAAGCCTATTCAAACTGAATAAGGATGTTCTTTCTACTTATGATCAAAATGTAAAAGAGATAAGCCTTGAAGATACCGAAGAGGGTACTCCCATTAATTTGGAGCAAATGGAATCCATCTATTCTAAGGTGCGTCATCAGCTGATTACTCTTCAAGATTTCAAAAATCCGGAACTCAATCTAAGCTATCTCTCCAACCTAATCGGTAGCAATAGCAAGTATGTATCTCAATCGATCAAACTACACACCGGACAAAATTTCAACTCATTTATTCATTCCATCCGAATCGCTGAAGCAAAAAAATTATTGATGGAAATGGGAAAAAATCAGGACTTAAACATCAATGACCTGATGTTTGAAGTAGGCTACAATTCACGAAGTACGTTCAATCAAGCCTTCCATAAAGAGACAGGAATGTCTCCACAGGAATTTAAAAAACAGGCAATGCAGCACAAGTCAAAGAGCAAAAACTCCAAACTTGACAATTAAAGGAGGCACCAATTCTATTTCTGAAAGATTTGGCAGTACAACTATTTTGAACCTACTCGCTGCTGCCAAGTCCCAAAGCCATGCTAATCAGGTAATATGTACCTATGACGAAAACGGAATAGACTACTAGGAATTGGAAAATTTTTATAAGCCTTTCTTTACCACTAAGATTTGGAAACATAATTAATCGATTAAAATGCTTTTCTACAGAATGGTCTCGTTGGATTTTTATAGATAATCCAGCTTCATTTTCATCACTTTTAAACTCAACCCATCTAAAATCAAAGAATGGGCATCTCCGAAAGAGATGCCCATTTAAGTTTAAATTTTTACTTCTTCTCAAACCACTTGGCTGCGGCTTCTCTGCTTGCAAAGTCTGCAGGGGTAGCGCCAGCTGGTAGGTCGTATGACTTGGTCTGATCAGGGAACGCGACCAATTTCAACTCGCTTCGTCTGTTGAGCTGATGCTTTGGTGCAGGACAAGGAACCCCGTCACCGCAGTCGTTCACCAGTTTGGTCTCACTAAACCAACCCGAACTTACACGGTCTCCCATGATTCCTTTTTCCTCGAGGTATTTGGTCACAGACTTGGCTCTGCGCTCACTCAATCGCTGGTTGTAGTTATCACTTGCACGGGAATCTGTATGAGATTCGATTACAAGGTTTAATTCTGGATGCTTGGCCATGTAAGTCGTGATCTCATCTAGCTTTTCCTTGCTAAGTTCTCTCAGGAAGTCCTTATCAAAATCATAATAGATGATCGCCTGATACACTTCCAGTCCATAAGGAATCGCTGACATTACTAGGGTAACCTCTTCTTGGTCTTTAACTAGAGTAGCGGTCAGTTTTTGAGTAAAGTATCCTGGCCTACTTGCCACAAACGTGTAGGTACTGCCTTTCTTGGTCATGCTAACCAAGTCCTTGTCGGCAGTAGAGGTAATATCCGTGCCTTTGGATCCTTCCATCAACTGGAGGTTAGTGCCAGCCTTGATTGAGTTGCCGGCGGCATCCACGACCATAATCTTCAGGCTACGGTCAGCCCATGCCACTGTATACAGGTCGTCAAAGCCTTTGCCTCCTACCCTATCTGAAGAAAGGTAGGCTTCGGTAGCACCGTACTTGATAAATCCAAAATCATCCCCTACCGAGTTGATAGGCTGACCAATATTGCTCGGCGTTCCAAAGGAATTTCCCTGGAGTGGTGCGGTATACACATCCAATCCTCCGAATCCACCTTTACGGTCAGAAGCGAAGTAGAACTCATTGCCGTATCGGAAGCCGTCACGCTCATTGCCAGCAGAGTTAATTCCTGCTCCTAGGTTCACGGGCTCGGAAAACTTCATTTCTGAGTCATAGGTCACGTAGTACAGGTCATAGCCTCCCTGTCCCCCCGGACGGTTGGAGGAGAAGTACAATCGCTTCTGCTCCTCATCCACTCTCGGACTGATCACCGCAAAGGCATCAGTTTGATTATAAGGGAAAGGCTTCACATCCTTTACAGTGTTGGAAGTTGCGTCCCAAGTACCGTAGAATACTCCAGGATAAACCACCTGATCACGCTTCTTGAGCTTGTTTGGCGTGGCCGTGAAAATCATTTTTCCCCCGGATACGGGTTGAGGATCTGAAAGGTGATAGACTTCATAGCCTTCCACAGTCACTTTCTTTGCTTCTCCACCGGCTGCTTTGGTATAGATGCCGTAGTAGTTTTTTCCGTCAGACTTGAAGTAGTTGCGGCTAAACTTGCTGCCCTTGGCATCAAAGCGGAGACCGGACTTCTTGCCCTGTCCTCCGTCGCCTCGATTGCTGGCAAAGTACTGCATTCCGGATTTGGCACCGGTCAGGCTGTAATCCGAGGAATTGGAGTTCAGCTCATCGATGCCTTTCAACTCGTACACTCGGTAGGCTACCTGTGAAACGCTAGGCTTAGAAAACTCTTCAAAATCTCCTGTGCCAAAAGATGAGCCTCTCAGGTCATCGGTGGGATTGTAATTTTGAACCGAGCGGTAACCCGCTTTAACTAAGGCTGCATAGTCCTCTTTGGTGGCTTCTGCAGTGTAAGACACCGTCTTTTTCCACCATTCATAGGATTCAGAGTAGGCATAGATCGCATCCAGAGATTGTGCCGCCTTTTTGGCAGTCGCATAGTCCTGCTTTACAGCATAACTCTTGGAATATTCATCCGCTGCCAGTCGGTAGTTAGCCAACTCAAACTGCTTGTCTGCATACTGCAAACGGCTGGACTGAGCGATCAGATCAACAGACACGGCCCCTGAAAGAACCAATGCCAGAAGAGATATTTTTAGTGTGTTCTTCGTCATCGTCAAAACCATCTAGGATTTTTCATTACTGTGTTCTTAGCTCTCAAATAGTAGCCTAAAGAGAATTCATGAGAATTGTTACCGTAGCTATTCAGCACATTCAGGTTATGGTCATAAGCGTATCCAATTCTCAAGTCCGGAGTGGCGAAAAATTCCACAATTGCGGCAACGGCATTTCTGCGCACCAGATCTTCCTGAAGGGAATTTTCGAAGGCCCGGGCATTGGAGCGAAGAGAACCTCCCAGCCATAATTTCTCTTTTAAGAGAAACATCGCGTTGATGTCGTAATTGGTTGGGCTACCTTTCACCTGTTTCACTAAGAAAGAAGGCTTAAACTGCACGCTTTCGCTTATTTTAAACATCGCTCCAGCAGTCAGGTAATAATGCAGATCGTGGTATGCCAAACCGACATCCTCTCTACTTGCAGCTCCTTTGCCGATCATGTTAAACACACTAAGACCTGCATAAAACTTATCTGAGTGGAAAAACAAACCCGAGTTAAGATTAGGAACCGTCACGTTCACTTTTCCTTCAGGAATAAGTGGATCGTTTTGGTCATTAGGAATCAGTAAGCTAGGGTCAATTCCATATCTGGAAAAACCACCACTAACACCCATTCCCAAATAGGACTTGGCGCCAGTTCTCATCCTGTATGCATAGGTCACTAATCCGCCTGTATTGACAGTAGGACCGATGCGATCATCCACAAAAGACACCCCGAAGCCCATCGTGCCTTCGTTGGCACTGAAGTCAGCAGTCACGGTCATCGTCTTGGGTGCACCGGGAAAATTGGTCCACTGATTACGATACGTGCTTTGGATATAGCCTTCGTTTTTGTATCCGGCATATCCTGGATTGATATGCAAGCCATTAAACATGTACTGGCTGTACTGCGGAAGCTGTTGGCCCTTTACCCAGCCCGATAGGGCTAGGAAAAGGATCAACGTTCCATATTTTTTCAATTTAGTATATAACATAACGATTGTTTTTTCTGAGGTTAATTACCTGAATAGTCATTCAATTCATCCATGGATTATTCTCGGATCAGTTGAATCCATCCTTTGAATTCGGTCGGATTACCATTGATATCCACCACAGAGAGGATGTAGAAGTAAGTACCGGAAACCAGTCCTTCTCCAGCCCAATCGTTTTGATACCCTTTCTTCTGGAATACATGGTCACCGTATCTATTGAAGATGACGATCTCGTTTGACCTGAATTTGCCAAGACCTTTGATCACAAATTCATCGTTCTTTCCATCACCATTTGGAGTGATCACATTTGGGATAAAGAAAGGCTGGATTCTTACCGCAGTACTGGAAGTGTTATCTGCTGGCTTCAGTTCTGTCTCCTTTGAAGCAACAGAAGCAGTATTCAGAATCGTTTCTGTAACAGGTGCTGACAATGGTCTTGCTTTCACACTCAATTTGATCTCTACTACCTGACCTGCCTTAAGAGTCGGCAACTTCATGGTAACTTTCTGACCTTCCACCACGGTAGTCAATGTAAGACCTGTTGTTCCTACCAATTGGGCAGATTTGTATTCCAATCCCGCCGGTAGGTTATCGATCACGACTACTTCAGAAGCGTCTGTATCCCCAACATTTCCGACAGTAAGGATGTAAGCAAATTCATCACCTTCCCAAAGGTCTGTCTCTTCAGCCCGCTTGTTGATGGCAAGATCTACTCCATGGAATACTTCAACTACAGCAATAGCATCAGAACAGTTTGTTGGGTCTACCACCTCACAGATACTGTAATGCACAATGTAGGTTCCGACAGGCGTTCCCTTTGGTACATTGAGGTTGCCTAACGCATCGATAGTTACACCCTTCAATCCGCCATCACTCAGAATTGAGATCACGACTTCATCAGCCTTCACTGGCCTTTCATTAAGAAGGTCATTAGTGAGAACATTACCTGCTACACCACCTTTTAGGCCATTGATTGGCTTACTTTGGAAGTTATCATTGATAGCTTCAATGGAGTTTCTGACTATCAAGAAGTAGATCGTCGCTTTTGCACAAGCACCCGGGGTACCGTTATCACAGACTTGGTAAACGATCTCTACAGGACCGATAAATCCTGGTTTAGGAACGAAGGTGTATTCTCCATTTTCTTTGATCTCAAACTCACCTTGCGGTAAGGAAACCTTCTGTGGAGTTACTTTTTGAATATTACCTTCAGAGTCTGTGTCATTTTTCAAGACATTTCCAGACACTGAAAGCTTATTAGACGTGACTGCAAAATCATCAGAAGCCAGAGTAGAGTTAGGAGCATTTTCTCCCAATACGGTGACTTTTTGGTCTGCAATCACACATTTTGCAGGATTACTTGTGTCACACACTTGGTAGGTATAAGTGTCTACTCCTACAAATCCTGCATTAGGAGTGTAGGTAATATCCCCAGTCTGTGGATTGACCGACACAGTACCATTCTTAGGCTGGGTCATAACTTTCACAGAAGCAGGATTCAGGGTTACTGATTTACCACCTGGTCTGTCATTCGACAAGGTCTGAAGAGTTACCGGTTTACCTTTTCTCGTTTCTGCGATATCGGTATGTGCAATTGGAGCATTTACTTCCACATTGATATCCAATACAGTGATCGTTAAAGGCTCAAGTGCACATTCTTCACCCTCTACTGGCGGACATACAGGAACCATGTATACATAGATACCAGGAACATCAGTTACAAAAGAGAAGCTTCCATCACTATTTATTTTGAGTTGAGGATTGCTTCCTTGAGGTTTTTCCTTAGCTGCTCCTGGATCACCATAGGTTGTACCTGCAGTCACCTTATCATTAGTGGCCACATTACCATTTACCGGTACGTTGACAAACGTCGCATTCACATCAGGCTCTGACTTAAATGGCAGGATCTCTAAAACCACTGTCGCATCCTCACATAGGGTCACATCGCCCTCAGTAAAGCAAACCTTGTAGGTGAAGGTGTCTTTTCCTGTAAAGTTGGCGTCTGGAACGTAGGTGAAAGTTCCGTCAGGATTGAAGGTCAGAGTACCATTGGATGGAGAAGAGGTATTAGAGAAAATGCTTCCTGCCGGATAAGTATCATTTCCTACCACAGATGCTTTTACATCTCTGTTTTGCAAGGAAACAAATTTATCGTCGACTGCATTTGGTCCTACGACAATGGTGACCGTCGTTTCTTCACAAACTGTTCCGTTTGGTGAAGGAAGACATACCTTGTAGGTGAACGAATCTACACCTGTAAATCCATCATTTGGCTTATAGGTATAAGTGCCGTCAGCATTAAATACGACAGTTCCATTTTTAGCTTCAGAAGTTTTTGTGAATGTACTTCCTGCTGGATAGGTGTCATTTTTAGAAGCATCACCTGAAACTGAAGTATTAAATGGAGTAGACTCTACATTTGGTCTTGCTACCAAAGCAACCACTAGATGAGAACCTTTAGCAGGTTCTAGATTGCCTCCGGCTGGAGTTCCAGTTACCGTTGCTTCATTGGTAAACGAACCTGCTTCGATATCGGCAGCTTTTACTGAGTAAGTAGCAGTGTAGGTCCAGGTTTCTCCAACATCCAATTTGTTGTTGGTGTTGGTATCGCCGCTAGCATAAGTAGGGCCTGAAGTTGCCTTAGGATCAGATACAGACACATTGCTGATGGTAATATTTCCTGTATTGACCACTACAATGGTGTAATTGAGTACTTCTCCCACTTCTTCGTAGGACTTTTCAGCAGCCGTTTTGGAAATAGTCCAAGAAGGGCTTTGAATAGCCTCAACCGTCTTGCTTCCTTTGGCCGGATTTAAGGTTCCACCAGCAGGAGTGCCTGTAGCTGTAGCTTCATTGGTAAAGCTACCCGCGTCTACGTCAGCCTGGGTTACGGTAGCTTTCGCTGTGTAAGTCCACGTTTCACCCACATCCAACTTATTGTTGGAGTTGGTATCACCGCTTACGTATGTAGGGCCTGAAGAGGCCTTAGGGTCTGTCACCGCCACATTGGAGATGGTCACATTACCTGTATTCTTCACGGCAATGGTGTAATTCAACTCGTCACCGGCAGCATCATAGGTATCAGAGCTGCTCTTGGTCAAAGTCCAGGAAGGATTTTGAATTGCATTAACTGTCTTGCTTCCTTTGGCAGGATTTAAGGTCCCACCTGCAGGAGTACCGCTAGCTGTTGCCTCGTTGGTGAAGCTGCCCGCATCAACGTCAGCCTGGGTTACAGTAGCTTTCGCAGTGTAAATCCAAGTTTCACCCACCTCCAATTTGTTGTTTGAGTTGGTATCACCACTTGCATAAGTAGG
>CALRRX020000091.1:0-8845 GCA_943370675.1 Reyranella massiliensis 521
CACTTGATCCAACAAGGCTGTAGGAAAATTGCCTTTTTGATGCTATCTAAAGAGCTTTCAATTACAAAAGATCGATACAGAGGCTACCTGGATGCCCTAAAGCAGGCAGGACTCTCGCCAGAACCTCAACTCAATATCACTTGCTGTCAGGAAGAGGAGCAAAATGTAGAAGCTATTCGGCAACTCCTGATGTCTCCAAATCGTCCGGATGGTATTTTATCTTCTGTGGAAAAGCTTGCTCTTGCAACCTATCATGCTGTAAAGCGTACAGACTTGAGGATACCGGATGATTTGAAAATTATCAGTTTCTTTTCAAATCTCAGTATTGCCAGTCTACTGCATCCATCCTTGACCACGATTACTCAACCGGCATTTTCGATAGGAGAGGAGTGTGCCAAATTATTAATGAAAAAATTGACCAAGCCAAGACAACCCGACTTGCCTAATCAGACTATAAGTATTCCGTCAAAAATCACAATTCGATCTTCAACGATCGTCACATAACTTGTTATTGGTTTTTTTAATTATGAAAAAGGCCCTGAGATTTCAGGGCCTCTTTTTTTATCCTCTCTTAGTCAAATGGCTGATTTTTAACACAGTTATCTGAACCTTTTCTTGTTTTAATAGGGTCAAAATCAAAAAAGAGAATGAATCGGATTTGAAAAAAGCGGCAGACATAAAAAAAAGGTCCTGAAAATCTTCAGGACCTTTTAGTGCTTTTTGCAAATAATTAATAACCAGGATTTTGAGGGAATCCTGAAGGGCCTCCTTCAGCACGGTCGATTTGATTCTGAGGGATCGGTCTTAACACGTGGAAATCCTTGATGTTTGGAGCTCCCTGTGGATTGAAACGCTTCACTCTTTCCACCAAATTACCCCAGCGCTTAAGATCCAACCAACGGGTTTGTTCACCCATCAATTCTCTTGCTCTCTCTTCCATGAGGAAGTCTAAGGTGAATTGAGCAGGTGTGATTTCCATAGCAGCCTCCTTTCCAGGGAATGCAGCACGTCTTCTAACTGCATTGATGGTGGTCGTTGCTTCTGCAATTTTACCCTGCCGGAACTGCGCCTCAGCAAGTAAAAGGTAGGTGTCTGCCAATCGCATCGCAATGTAATCGCGACCTCCTTCAAACTGAGTCAAGTCTGCTCTTCCTGGATCCATATGTTTTACTAGGGCAGGGAAAAGATTCTCTCGGTACATGCTTGGAGTCAACACTTGATATTTTCTCTTCGCACGCTCGGCTAAAGGCATCTCAAATCCCGGAAGGAAAATAGCAGTATCACCCAAAGCAAAGGTTACCGTTGGCTTACTTCTGTCGAATGCAGTGTTAAAAGTACCTGGTCGATTTGAACGATAAGTGTCTCTGAAAGACTTTTTGTATCGGCTATCATTAGTTCTGTCAGCAAAGACTGTCTCCAATGCATAGGTAGTTGGCATGTATCTTCTAAACGGTCTACCGTTTTCAGTGTCTCTTCTCATACCAGCCTGGGTATCGTATTCCATCAAGAAGAATACGTGGGCGTTATTACCGCCACCGTTTGTCAATTGGCTTCTAGTGTATTGCACAGACCAGATTACTTCGTCATTGATTTCGTTTCCAAAAGCATGAACAGAAGCAAAGTCAGGGAGTAATCTAAAACCATAATTTGCAATCACATTTTTGAAAAGAGGCTCAGCTTTGGCATAGTCATCTGTAGCCTTAGCAGAAGAAGAGCCTTTGGTCACATAGACTCTTCCTAGCAGATGCTCAGCAGCTCCTCTGGTAGCTCTACCGTACTGTGTAGATGCTTTTCTAGCTTCAAGTGCAGGTATGGCTTCAGTCAAATCTTTGATGATCGCTGCATAGATTTCCGATTCCGGATTTCGCTTTACTACTTTGGTTGGAACTTTTGTTTCTTCCAATCTCAATTCTACCGGGCCAAATAATTGGACAAGAATAAAGTAATGGTGAGCTCTGATAAACTTTGCTTCCGCAATTCTTTGGGCTTTTACCGCGTCAGATACACCTGTAATTGCTGCTGCTCTTTCAATTACTGCGTTACATGTATTTATACCTCGATAAAACTCATCCCACAGTTCCCTTACATGACCATTTTGAGAATCAAATTCGGTAGTATAGGTATTCATGAATTTCCATGAACCATCAGATCCGTTTGTGTATACGTCTGTTCCAAATTCGGTGAAATTCTTTCCTCTTTCGGTGCCGTACCAAGCTCTCATGGTACTGTATGCTGCACTTACAGCATCATCCAGTCCTTTAGCAGTATTTAGATAGTCGGACCCGATTTGAGAAATTACATCTTCCTGTAGCGCGTCTTGGCAAGCTTGTGTAAACGTTAAGCCCAGTACCAATGACCCCGAAAACAGGAGGGTTTTAACTTGTTTTTTTATACTAAGATTTTTCATTGTTTTCATGCTTAGGATTAAAATTTAGCACTAATACCAAAGGTGTATTGAACCACAGGAGGAGCAATGTTTGCGTTGATTACACCACCTTCTACACCTTGTTCACCGTCGATAAAGGTTTCAGGATCAATTCCTTTGTGAACTCTTCTGTATTCGGAAAAGATGAATGGATTTTGAATACTTGAGTAAAGTCTCAAGCTAGTTAAACCGATTTTCTTAGCGATTGTATCATCAAAGTTGTACCCAAAATTGATATTTCTAACCTTGATAAAGGTTCCATCAAAGTAGGACATAGAGGTTCTGTACTTTGGAAATTCCTGATTTTGATTTGGTCTTGGATACAAATTGGTTGGATTATTTGGAGTCCAGTAATCAACAGCGAGGTTGTTATATCTTCCGAAAAGCAAATTGAAGTTATCATGGAATGCAGATCTGATCATGGATCCAAATCTTCCAAACAAGAAGAATGAAACATCAAATCCTTTGTAAGCGAATCTATTGGTCATACCTAGTGAAAAATCAGGTACAGCAGAGCCCAGTACTACTCGATCCAAAGAGTTGATTCTGTTATCTCCATTGGTGTCTTGAACTTTGATTTCACCTACTCTATCACTGAAGGTGGCAGCCAAGTCTTTTTCTGAAGTCTGCCAGATACCAATTTTCTTCAGATCAAAGAATACCGTCAGAGGTTGTCCGATAAAACGACCCGCAGCGATGTCATCACCGTTTGGAAGTGAGATGATTTCTTCTCTGTTTCTGGTGAAAATCATATCTGTTGACCAGCTGAACTCACCTCTTTCAATGTTCAAAGTGGAGAGGGACAATTCTATACCTCTGTTTTGTGTCTCTCCGATATTGGTGATAAATCCTCCGAAACCAGTAGAGTTTGGTAGTGGTTGAGGTGCCAAAAGGTCAGATGTGTTAGTTACATAGTATTCAATAGAACCAAACACTCTGTTTTTGAAGATTGAGAAGTCAAAACCAGTGTTGAATGTGGTAGAAGTCTCCCATCTCAAATCTGGGTTACCGATTGAATTTGGCCTGTATCCGAAAGCAGCAGTGTTATCCCATGCGTAGGCAGTTCTTGCCAATAGGGCTTGCGTCTGATAAGGGGTAATTGCTTGGTTACCGATAGAACCATAGCTAACTCTGAATTTCAACTGGTCTACGAAAGAGGAGTTTTTCAAAAACTCTTCCTGATGCATATTCCAACCAAATGCTGCTGATGGGAAGAATCCAAACTTATTATTGGCACCAAATCGAGAGCTACCATCAGCTCTTACAGAGGCTGTCAATAAGAATTTGCCTTTGTAATCGTAATTCACACGTCCCATGTAGGAAAGCAAAGCCCATTCTACCAAGTTGGTGTTTGCACCGGTAATCTGAGAGGCATCACCCAATCTATGATACAACTGAGAAGGAGCAGGAATACCCAAAACGCTGATGGTGGATTGCTCAAAACGATCCTGCTGAAAGGATTGTAATGCAGTAAAATTCAAATTGTGTACTGAATTGAAGGTCTTGGAATAATTCAAGATATTTTCCAAGGTGTAGTTGAATTGGAATCTGTCATCCACACTACCTGTCGCATCACCACCTCTTCTGTCATTAGTTTGAGAACCAGTAAATCTACCAGTACGTCTTACTGTGTAATCAGGACCAAAGTTGACTCTATAAGTCAAGCCTTTTGCGATTTCCCAGTTTAGGTAAATGCTATTGAAAATTCTGGTTCTGAATGTCTCATCTACAATAGCACCCGGTACTACTTCTGCAAAAGGGTTGGTTCTCAAGCCGTCAGAGGTAGGTTGGAAAATGATGTTTCCATTGTCATCAAATGGCTTTCCAAGCGGGTTTTCCTGCAATGCACCCCCGATTGGGTTGAAGTTTTCACCATTTCTTTCACTCATTGTAAAGAGCGTAGAAGTACCAATGCTTACTTTTTTGGTAATCTTATGATCCAAATTGATTCGGAAGGTGTAACGAGAGAAATCCTGATTTTTAATTACACCCACATCTTTGAAATAGTTACCAGAAACGAAGAAGGTCGTTTTGTCATTTCCTCCTGATACTCCTACCTGATGGCTTTGAATATTTCCCTGACGCATCAATCCAGCTACGTAGTCTGTACTTCTTCCAAGGGCGATACTTTCCAATTCTACAGGCTCAAAGATTCTTTTGTCAGCTTCCTCAGTGGCTGGTCCTTCTGGATAGTTGCCAACAGCTCTTCTCGATTCTCTTTTGAATTCTGCAAAGGCAGGACCGTCAAATACTTCGATTCTTCCAAGTTCATTAGCTACTCCATAATAAGAGTCAAGGGATACCACAGTTTTACCTGCCCCACCACGTTTTGTAGTGATCAGGACAACCCCGTTGGAACCTCTTGATCCGTAGATTGCCGTAGCTGATGCATCTTTCAAAACTTCCATAGAAGTGATGTCTTGTGGGTTGATGTCTTCCAACCCGCCGACTGTTGGGATTCCGTCGATCACATAAAGTGGTTCGTTGGATGCATTGAACGAACGACGACCACGGATACGAACTTGTGGTGCAGAACCAGGCTTAGATCCAGGCTGAACCACGTCCACACCCGCTGCACGACCCTGAAGGGCCTGACGGGCATCCGTGATAGGCAGTTCCTGGATTTCCTTATTCCCTACTGAGGAGATAGCACCTGTCAGCTGACTTTTCTTTTGCGTACCATAACCGACGACCACTACTTCTTCCAGATTGGCAACGTCTGGATTGAGGGTAATGTCGATTTTAGTTCTGCTTCCTACTGTTTCCTCGATATTGGTATAACCAATAAAAGAGAAAACCAAAACTCCCGATCCAGGAGCGGCGATAGAATACTTTCCATCCAAATCGGTCGTGGTGCCTCGTGTGGTACCCTTTAGGAGAATTGAGACGCCTGGAAGGGGAACGCCCGTTTCATCCAATACGGTCCCGCTCACCTGCACGTCTTGCGCTTGCACAAATCCAGTGCTAAGCATCAGCATCAACACCACCGAGAGGTAAGTGTAAAACTTTTTAAGCATAGTAATTAGGGGTTATTGTTATAGATAGATTGATTACTTATTTCTAAAAGTCTGATCGTTGACGAGTGGACAAAAACCGAACTTTTCGATATTAAAAGGTAGATAGAAGGAAATGTATGATCAAATTCTGATAGGGCAGAATTACGGAATCGATTGCGAACGCCTCTTTTTAAAAGTGTCCAGTTGTTGTATGATTTTGTTTTTTTCCAAAATAAAATTTGGAAGGTAGGTTGAAGTTTATGAAATGTTAAAAAGTGACATCATGTGTGATTTTTATAAATAACTAAATTTTATAAATAACATTAAGATATATATATCATCATCGATGTCATTTTCTTAAATGAAACAGATTCCAATTGTCCATCTAAATTTCCCTTCCAGATGAACTCAAAAAAACACCCGGCCTTGAATCAAAGCCGGGTGTCTGTAATTAAGAAAACCAATCAAACGAATTACCTGATGAGTATTTTTAGATTTTGGGAGGTTCCCAACCTTTTTCATATTCTCTTGACCAGAGCGCCATCGCCTTAGGTGAGTTGGTAATGTGGCCATTCTTTGGATCACAAATAAGGCTTTCACCTGTTCTGCTGCTGATATTTGCCAAATGACATAGTAGGGTAGATACTGCTCCTTCTTCGATGTTGGAATTTTGCTTTTCCTTACCTCTTACCGCATTGAAGAAATTGACCACATGGGTAGTACTCATGTCTCCGCCTCCTCCTAGCACAGTGCCTCCTTCGTTGTTACTGGCCAGATTTGACTTCACTTCTTTGCCTGTTCGGTCAAATTGCTTGTAACCACCCCGGTCTACATAGACAGAGCCTTCCGTTCCGTAGATGATTGTTCCTCTGTCGGAGCCATAGGTTTTGTAGTTGTTTCGGCTTTTGCCTTCCCATTGGATGATGCCACCGTTGGCGAATTTGAAGGTGGCATCCATCGTATCATACATCGTCCAGCCATCCTCGGGGTAGTGCATTTTACCGGAAACTACCATCACTTCAGAAGGATAATCTACCTGCAATGCCCATCTCGCCACATCCAGTTCATGGGTAGCATTATTTCCTGTCTCTGCTGTACCATAATCCCAACCGTACCAATGCCAGTTGTAATCCCATGTGTCATGCATGTAGGGTTTGCGGGGAGCAGGTCCTTGAAAAAGATCCCAATCTAAACCTGCCGGAGGGGCTTGTTGAATCGGATTGGGCACAGCGCCTCGGTTATTGGAGTAAAATGCCTTGGCCATGTAGACCTTTCCAATTGCTCCATTGTGAATTGCAGAAATGATTTCGCGGCTTTCAGGTGCAGATCGCTGTTGATTTCCCATTTGTACTACTTTGCCATACTTCTTTTGAAGGGCAATCAGCAATTCTCCTTCCCGTGGATTATGCGAACACGGCTTTTCCACATACACATGCTTCCCACGATCCAAGGCCAGCCAAGTCCCCGGCGCATGCCAGTGGTCAGGGGTAGCATTGATGAGCACATCGACTTCTTTGTCATCGAGGACTTTAAAGATGTTTTGCTCCTGCTTGGGTTTGTAATCAATCCATTTTTCGAAGTTTTTGGCTGCCTTGGGCATCTGTGACTGCATGGCATCGCAGAGGTAAAGCAGGTTTACATTGCTGGTCTTCAGACCGATTGGCTCATAAAACGCGCCTAATCTTCTTCCCAAACCGGCAATGGCTACATTCAATCGGTCATTGGCTCCTAGGATTCTTGCGTAGGATTTTGGTGAAAAACCCACCGCTCCAAGTGCGGATAGTCCCAGCGTAGCGGCAGCACTTTTCTTTATAAATTCTCTTCTGTTGGATTTGCTCATGATTCAATGGGTTTTACCATCAATTATTTCAATGGCTTGATTTTTATGTTTTTGTAGCTCACTTCATCTCCATGATCCTGAAGTAGGATTCGGCCTTCTTTGGCCTCTCCGAAGTTTGGCCAAATTTTATATTTGCTTATAGCCACGAGGTCACGATATTCTTTAGATCCTCTGACATATTCAACCACTTTGACCCCGTTGATGTAATGCTCCACTCTATTATCAGGGTAGACTACCACTCTGCCTTGGTTCCATTCTCCCGGTTTTCTCACAAATCTTGGCTGCTTGTTGGCTTTGATCAGGTCGTAAAGTGAAGCAAGGGTTCTGTTTCCGTCAATTCCTTGCTTGGCGTCAGGATGGTTGACATCGTCGAGGATTTGGTATTCTAGACCGATAGCAGATCCTTTGTTTCCTTCGGAAAGGGTCACAAAATACTTGACGCCACTATTTGCCCCTTCGGTGATTTTGAAATCAAAAGCCAAGTCAAATGCGCTATACATCTCTGTGGTCACGATATCGCCAAAGGAATTGGATTCACTGCCGTCAGATTTTTGGATAGTAAGGATGCCATCATTGATGTTCCAACCTTTTTCAGGGAAGGAATTTTTGTAGGCACCAACCCAACCTTTACTTGTTTTTCCGTCGAAAAGCAACTTCCAACCGTTTTTCTTTTCCAAGTCAGTCAGCTCGTTTTTGAGTGTACTCACCACAAATACATCTCCTTTGAAAGGGATTGGCTTAAGGTTTTCTGTTTGGATTCTTACGTTTCGGAAATAGGTCTTTCTACCTTCGTCCTCCTTTTTCTGGATGCTATGTACTTGGAGACCTATAAATCCTTTGGCATCCATGTCGTCTACGAAATAGGCTACTTCCTGACCGTTGACCCAAGTTTTGATGGTGTTACCGATGGCTTCGATTCGGTAGGTGTTCCATTCGCCCATTTTGAAAGCGGATTTGGCAGCGGGATTTAGATCTAATGTATAAAACCAACCTCTTCTAGCTTCATCGTAAACTCCTCCTGACCATGCTCTTGGTGTAGGATCAGCTTCGATCTGATAGCCAAAAACCAGACCTTGTCCATTGCGGGCTGCCGGATCAAACTGACCCCTAGCCATGATTCCGCTGTTTGAAGAAATGTGGTTGATTTTGAGATCCACTTCCAGGATAAAGTCCGAATACATTTTCTCACTGACAAGGAAGGTATTACCTGTGCCGTGAACTGCGGTACCTTCAATGACTCCATCTTTTACTTCAAAAGTGGCTTTACCAGCAATGGCTTTCCAGCCGCTGAGGTCTTTGCCGTTGAAGAGGTTTTTCCAATTTCCGTTTTGAGCATTTGCCGTCAAGGTAAACAGGGTCAAAATGGTAAGGTAGGCTATTCTGATTTTCATGGGTGTTTGTTTTTTGAATTAGCTAAAATTGGCCAAATCGGCGGGTCAGGACAATAAACCACTGTTCTAATCTACGAAAACGATTGCGAGTTTTGCGTACGAAAACTGGATGGACGGTCATCTATTTTAGATTGAATCGGAGTTTCAGCGATCCGTTTACTACTTTTGCGCATGCTTGATTTCAACCAAAAAG
>CALRRX020000092.1:0-8824 GCA_943370675.1 Reyranella massiliensis 521
GTCTTATTGGTAATCATCAGTGGCATTAAGCTTTATACTGATTATGTAGACCGAACCAAAAAGACAGAGGAAATTCTTCTTTTATCTACAGAAAACAATGAACTGAATCGAAGACTGGATTCAGTCACCTATCAGCTAGACCTGCGCATCCAAGAAATTGAAAAATTAGGAGGGGATGTTAAAGCTCTCGAAGCAGTTAGGGATCAATTGATCTCTGAGAGAAACTCTTCCAAGCAGCGAAGCAATGCTGAAATCTCTGCATTGAATTCTAAAATCAACAACCTCAATGGACTGATTGCCCAAAAAGATCAGGAAATCCTTGAATTGCGCGCTGCTAATCAACAACTATTCTCTGAAAACCAAGACCTCAAAACCACCCAAGCACAAATTGAGGAGGAAGTAGCTCAACTTAACATCCAAAAGCAAAACCTACAGGCTAAAGTAGATGTAGCTTCAATGCTAAAGGCTGAAAATGTTGTAATTGCAGCAGTAAACTCAAGAGGTAAAGAGCGGGTAGAGACGACCAAAGACTTTAGAAACCGCCAAATTGAGCGTCTGAAAGTAAGCTTTAAAATATCAGACAATAAAGTCGCTGAAAAAGGCCCTAGAAATGTCTATGTACAGGTATTAGGTCCAAACAGCCAACCTATTTTCGATGTAGCCAAAGGTTCAGGCACATTCATGATCAATGGACAAGAGCAATTTTACACCGTAAAGCAAGACATCATCTTCGATAATTCCGGTCAGAGTTTAGTTTTCTACTATGAAAAGGGCTCAGAATATGCCAAAGGAAATCACGAAATCAAGCTATTTGTAGACAACTACCAAGTAGGGTCCAAAACCTTCACCGTTAAATAACAAATCTCTTTAGGAAACTAAAGGCCTCCCATCAGGAGGCCTTTTTTGTTTATTCCCAATTGATTTTAGACAAGGATTTGGAATACAGAGGCGATTCTCCTACTTTTGCGGTCTGTTTATTCAAATTTCCTAAAACACATTAAGAAATGTTCCAAAGAAGTTACGAGACGGTATTCATTTTAACTCCCGTTTTATCTGATGTTCAGATGAAGGATACTGTCGACAAGTTTGTGAACTTGTTAAAAGAAGAGGGGGCAGATGTGATCAATGTGGAAAACTGGGGTCTTAAGAAGATGGCTTATCCTATCGAAAAAAAGTCCACAGGTTTCTATGTATTGGTAGAGTTCAAGGCTGATCCGACCATCATTCGCAAGTTTGAGCTGGAGTTCAGACGTGATGAAAAAGTGATGAGATTCCTTACTACTGTATTGGACAAGCACGCTATCGTGTATGCCGAAAGAAGAAGAAAAGGAGAATTTAACAAAAAAGCTGAAGCTAAGGAGGAGCAAGCCTAATGACACTAGTAAACGAACCTATCAACAGAGGCGAAATCAGAAAGAAGTATTGCCGCTTCAAGAAGCACGGAATCAAGTACATCGACTACAAGGATCCTAACTTCCTTTTGAAATTCGTAAACGAGCAAGGTAAAATCCTTCCTAGAAGACTTACCGGTAACTCTGCGAAGTATCAGAGAAAAGTAGCCCAGGCTATCAAGAAAGCAAGACATTTGGCTTTGTTGCCATTCGTAACCGATGGTTTGAAATAATTCGGTCTTGTATCGTTCAATCAAAAAAGATCATTACAAATGGAAATCATTCTAAAAACAGACATCAAAGGTCTTGGATATAAAAATGACTTGGTAGATGTGAAGCCAGGTTATGGCAGAAACTACTTGATCCCTCAAGGTTTCGCAGTACTTGCTACTGGTTCTAACAAGAAGATCCTTGCTGAAAACATCAAGCAGGCTGCTCATAAAGCTGAAAAAATCAAAACTGAAGCTGAAAACATTGCTACTAAACTTGCAGAGGTAACCCTTGAAATCAAGGCTAAAATCGGTGATTCAGGAAAAATCTTCGGTAAAGTGACCACTCTTCAGATTTCAGATGCTTTGGCTACTCAAGGCTTTGAAATCGACAGAAAGAAAATAGCTATCACAGTTCCGGTAGAAGGTGCTGGTGAATTTACTGCTGATGTGGACCTTCATAGAGAGGTAAAAACTAAAGTGAAATTTGTAGTAGTAGGAGAATAATTACTCTTCTCTCTAAAAATTAAAGGCTCGCATCACAGCGAGCCTTTTTTGATTTTAAGCCAAAGCTTTTTCCAAATCATCTACCAATTTTTTAGCAACAGCCTTGCTATTTTTCTCTCTGGCTTCCTTAAATGCTGCCAAGGCAAGAGTTGCCTTTTCGATTACACCGACTGGATTGCCATCATTTTGGAAACTTACCCAGCACCAGCTTAATTCAGAAGCCAATTCAGTTTCTTTGATTTTCTCCAATTTTCCGATGACTTCCACCATCACTTTTTCAATTTTTACCGAGTCCATTTGTGTATTGTTTTGTTGATTTAGTTTCCAATTTTCTATCAAAAGAATGTAAATATTTGAAAAAACACAAATTAAAAGCCATTTAATTAGATAAATTGCAAATATCAATCGATTTCCAGACCACCGAGTACCCAGTTCACGCACTTTTAGACCTTCAAAAACCAGAAAAAACTAAGTTATTTGAATTTGTTTTTTTCTATCTGAATTCAAGGATTTTAGCCCTCGGTACAAAAAATCTTTCCAAGCCTATTTGGAAAAAATAACTCATAAATCTACCTTTGTGACACTTTAAAGAAAACCAACGCGTCTTCTTTCAAAACTGATCCATGGTGTAACTGGCAACACGTCTGATTTTGGTTCAGAAGAGTCTAGGTTCGAGCCCTAGTGGATCAACAAAACCTCCTCAAAAGGGAGGTTTTTTGTTTTTACAAATCCTCCCCTTTAGCCCTCCTCCTTAATCTGTAGCAATTCATCGCATACCTTCCGAGGTGATCCGTAAGCTTATAGTTTGCTATGGCCCCCACAGGAGCTCCGATTAAAGGCACCAACTGGAACAGCTTGGCTAGATCGATATAATCCCGGTAGTCCAATTGAAATGTCTTCCAGTCAAAATCCGCTAAATCTTTTGGAAGATCAGATAAATGAGCCTCCCAATTTTCAATCAAGCCAATGAGGTCATTTCTTCGACTTTGACTCGAAAAGCTTAACTGAAACACATAAAGCAAAAAGAGTCGCTCTTGATACGATTTGGCATCAAAGCCATAGATTGAGGCAATATCAAAAAGTAGTTTCATTTTGATCGTGAGAAAAGCAGGAAAATCAGCCAATCCTAACAAAATCCCCCCTGCACCGGTAATTGCTCCTTCTGCACTAGCGGTGTTTCGAAACCATTTGATTCTTTTCCTCACTTGGAGTTCACGCTCCATGAATGTGAGCGATGCCTGAGGAGTGGGCTTCACCAGATCAGAACCTGCTAAAACTGTCTTGACCATGTTTTCGATAGCTACAGAAATGGCTCTGTGAACCTTCTCAGGAATCCATGAATTTATCTTCCCCTGAATGCCATGTGAAATCTTCCCAAATAGCCCAGAAGGTTTTTTGACTTCCATTAG
Organism: Reyranella massiliensis 521; assembly: GCA_943370675.1. Taxonomy (GTDB): domain Bacteria; phylum Bacteroidota; class Bacteroidia; order Cytophagales; family Cyclobacteriaceae; genus Algoriphagus. Next base: position 3,517 of record CALRRX020000092.1, read on the forward strand.
CCACAGGCTGAGTTCAGCTTCTACATAATGGTGGTAGTTCTCACTATTCATATTCTTTTGGGAAGTCATCAAACCTATTTATGAAATTGATGGTTAATTCTCTATTCTTTATCCAATTAACCCATTTACCAATGATCAAATCAATACTATCTCTCATTCTTTTGCTGATTAGCTGGTTTTTTTGGCCAAAAGCTGCTGATCAAACAGAAAGTAACGACCCTTTCTCAGGAATCACCGTCTGTCATTCGTACAACGATGATATGGCTCAGTTTGTATACGCACCCGGATTCGCCGCATTTCATCCTTCACCGATGGCTTTTGATTTTCAGGGAAAAGGAGCTATGACCACCTTTCCTACCCCTGATGGACAAAACGGCTCAGGTTACGTAATCAAAGCCGCTGCACCAACAGATCAATGGCTATTCGTATACCAAGAGTGGTGGGGACTCAATGATCACATCAAGCACCAAGCCGATGTTTTTTATGCAGACTTGGGAGGAAAAGTAAATGTGATTGCCTTGGATATGTATGACGGAAAAGTCACCTCCAATCCACAAGAGGCAGGTCAATTCATGCAAGGGGTAAAAGAAGAACGATTGGAAAATATCGTAACTGGAGCTCGTCAGCTTGCCGGTCCAAAAGCAAAGATCGCCAATGTGGGCTGGTGCTTTGGAGGTTCTTGGTCACTGAAATCTGCTTTGCTTAATGGTCAGCAGAATCTCGGTTCGGTGATCTATTACGGCATGCCTGTACGAGATGTAGAGAAGCTTAAAACATTGAATTCAGATGTATTGGGTCTTTTTGCTACTGAGCAATACATCTCTGAGGCCGTCATCAAGGAGTTTGCAGCAAATATGGAAACAGCTGGCAAAAAATTGACCTATAAAATCTTCCCCGCGGTTCATGGATTTTCAAATCCGAGTAACCCAAAATACGATGAAGCTGCCAGCAAAGAAGCTTATGGAATGGCAATAGTCTATTTAAGAAAAAAATTCGGGACTTAAAAAATATGTAATACCACAAGTAGAAATAAGCTGCATTATGGCAGCTTATTTCACTTTTTTCTAAAACATTGAATTTAAAGATCTTTTTACTAAATATTTAAGTGAATCAGATTCATCTACCAAATACAATTCACCTTTTAAATTGAAATTCAAGGGCTTTAAATCCAGTTTTTTTTCAAGAAGTTTTCCATGGGTCAAAACTGATAAAACATAATCTTCCTGTAATCTATCTTTTCGTGCTGAATAAACTAGGTGTAGGAAGGCAAGGGTATCTCCTTTCTGAATAAAATCAAGACAATAATCTTCTAAAAATTTAACTTTTTCTTCTGGAGAGAGATTCAGATAATCATTTGGCTTTTCATATTTTTCATATTTTAAAAACTTCGATTTGGGAATGCTCAAAGTTTCAAGTTGCAAACCATCAAAATCGAACACCTTAATGACAGGCTTATATTTTCCTAAAACTAAAATTTTATCCTCAGAAGAAATTATACCCGCAAAATCTTCAAGATCATTTGCTGAAATAATTTTTTTTGTTGAACTAGATTTTAAATCAGTCAAATATACACCTCCAGATTGTGACCTGATATCTGAGGAAGAGCCCCACCAATGGGAGACAATCATTTCATCAGACGCATATAGAATCTTTGATGGATTTTCGGGAAGATCCTCATCCATTGAGTTAATTACAAAATTCATCTGTGGAACTTCAAAGGAGATAAGCCTACTATTATTTTGTAGATATCTAAATCCTGAATTTACAGGATATATCAGACTAACGGGATTATATCTAAAAACACCGCCTCCAATAGTATCTGGCGGATTAGGATAATACTTTAAGAGATTTTTGGTTTTGGAATTTAAAACAAATAAATCTTTACTTCCTGTAATTTGAAATACGACAGTTTCTCCTGATTCAAAAACCTTAATAGGACCACCCCAAAACGGATGCTTAGAAGCTTTAACTAATTCAGCATGATATATCGAAATATCAATAGGGAAATGACCTACCTTTTCATCTTGGATTTTTGCAGAGCACTCAAGAAACCAACTAAAAATTACTAAAATCAAATATCTCATACTTAACGACATTTTCATCAATTTTTGAAAAAAATGGATTTGTCAATGGCAAATACAACCCTTCCTTTGCAACAAAAGCCTGATAAAGATTATAGGTCTTACTGGGAAAAATAACTTCATCAAGTTTTACAAAGTTTAAGTCGAATACAATAATTGAAAAAGGATTCTTATGAATAGATTTATGATCGATCAATTCATTAGGGTCGTAAGTACGTCGAATATGCGTAAATCGGTAATAAAGTTGACGATAGGGATCGTAAATAAGTCTTGGGTAATGAGTTTGGGATAATACCAAACGATTGGAGTCTTCTTGACTTAATGGAAGGGATGTTTTTTCGATACCATTAGATAATAAACTTTTTGCTAAATGCTTTGATTTAAAAATGTATTTAGAATCATACACATAAATGGAATCAGACCCAAACCAGGAAAAAACAAAATCATTGGACTCATTAAGTGCTTTTGATTGAAATGTGAAGGAAACAGGCAAAGTTTTTCCCCTAAATTCTAACGGCATTTTAAGACTACTAATTTGCTCAATTGAATCATTTTCGAGATGATATACAAATTCCGGCTCATGACTATCCGAAAAAGCTGGATTTCCAGCAGGATTTCCTAATGTTAATTGGGAAAAGAAAAGTTTCCCATTCAAAAATATAGTCGGCACGGTTGGACTAGAAGAATGATTATGGAGTTGGTCAAGCAAATTATCTGAGTGAGTTTTAGGCTTGAAATATGACTTTAGTTCTCCATTCATGTTGAACAACCCGAATTTAGAACGAAGAAAAGAAGTGAAAACAAAAATTGAATCTTGATTATGAAACAAAAGTCCTTGTGCATCTCTTAATTGAGACGGTCCATCTTGTTGGATTATGAATCTACTCTCAAGCTCCCCACTATTAAGATCATAAAAATCAACTGAAGAATTAATTCGATTTAAAATGATGAGTTTTTCCTTCTCTTCAATAACACCTAAATCAAAGTAACTGAAATCATAACTTGATTTTGAATCTAGCTTTAATATGAGACTGTCTTTTAAATAAACACTGCCTTCATTTGAAGTTGAATGATCAAATTTGGATTTATTGCAGGAAGTATAAAAAAGAAAAGAAAAAATCGGTAGGATCAAAATCCTACCGATTATCTTAATAGAACAATTAATAGCCACCTGCACAATTTGTTGGAGGTCCAGCACATCCCCCCATGTTTGTTGGAGAAGAGCAAATAGCAAATACGGTTCCATCCTCCCCTTCACAGGCATACACATCTGCCCCTCCATCTGGACCTGCAAGTTTCAAACAGGAAGACCCTAGAAATATTGTACCCTGACAAACTGGTTCTTCAGCATACAAACTAGAAGAGAGACAAAATGAAATCATTAAGAATGACAACATTAATACACTTGATTTTTTCATACTCTTTAAAAATTTAGATTGTTTCAACTAATCACTCAATTAAACTTAACCAAAATGCAGATGCAAATACTTATGCAAATATTTTTTGCCTTTTTTTCCTCCTAGCCCAATTTTATGTTTGATCAGATAAAGAATTCATCCTTTCCTATTTAAATTAAATACGGTTTGAGCAAAAGCTTCCCCATTTCCATTGATTATAAGAATTTTTTATCAGTTATAAAGCCCATTAAACAGCATCTTGAACGTACCATGGGACTGGCCACGGAAAGTGATTTCAGGACCAAAAGCATACAGCTTGCCCTTCCCTACTTGGGCTTCAAAAGCCGCCACACCATTTTTCAGGTACTGCTGACCCCAAGCCCATCCGCTTTTCAATGGAGGTTCAGTACCAAACCAAGCCAATGGCTTCACCCCTTTTAATCCAGCCTCAGGAGCTAGTTTGAAAACAGGGCTGTTGTTGAACAGCACATGTGCTTTTTCGCCCATTCCAAAATTGATAGCAGCAGAATTATCTACCTGCATCTCAAGCACACTTCCCGGAATGTAATATTTATCTCCGGTAAGCGACTTTTCTTTCCCGTCCACGATCTCCACCAAGGCATTGGTAACTGGTAGCTTGAGGTGTGACGCCAACGAAGTCGCAGCACCTACAGTGACGATCTGACCTCCATTTTCAAGGAATTCTTTCAGCTGAGGAATCGACTTATCGACAGACAATCTACCCAGCATGTGATGATACTCTGAGGGCATATCCTCTTTCTTAGGCTGACCACCTCCACCATAGCCACCACCGCCTCCGGGCATTCCGGGACCGATGAAGAGGATGACATCGTATTTTGCATTAAGGTTACCACCGTCGATTTCCATAGGGAAAACTTGAGAATAGTTAAAATGAAACTGCTCCAACATCCATCTTACCCAGCCGGAAGGCATCGAACCTCCATACATATCAAACAATGCTATCCTTGAAGGCTTAATTTCCTTTGCTCCTGCAGGCAATCCTTTTGCAGCAACGGCCTTTATTCCATAGGATTTTGAAATAGCATCAAGCTGTTTTTTGCCATTCGCATTTACATAAAAAGATCCTGCAGGAAGTCCCGACACCATTGTTTGAGTTCGGTACACCTTTACATTAGCCTTAAGCAAGTCATTCACAGCCAAGAAAGAATCATTTACCCGTGAGTCAAGCAGGTAACCCGAAGCAGCAGGAAGGGCGGCCGGATCTGGTGCCAAAAGCTGTCCATACCCCACTCGCTCAAAAGGTCCGTCAAATCCTTCCATGATTCGATCCACTTCGACCCCCATCTGATAGGCCAAAGTCCATCCGGCAGCATCGTAAGGTCTCACTGGAGGACCTCCGGGATACAAGAAGTCATTGGGGTGATCTTGTGGCTCAAACATATCCAAAACATGTGGACGGAATGCCTGAGCCGTTTTGACAACATAAGATCCCTTCGGATAGGATTTTCCGTTGACCGAAAAGTCGGCAGTCGCTTTGTGAACCAAGATTCCTGACTTGATCAAAGCATTGAGAAATTTGATTGCGGTAGGGAAATCAGCCTGATCAGCAGATAAAATGTAGCCTCGCGGATCTCTTTTTGCAGGATTCTTATAGACTGAGTCATAAAACTGTGTTGGAACCCCAGCTCTAAATCCAAAAAACGCAGCATCCTCATCCTCTGCCTCTTTCTTCTTTTGGGTAGCCTCAAAGGACTTTTGAATATCTGCCGCATACTTTGGATAGCGGGTCCAGGTGTTTGAATTTCCTCGATCGATAGACTTTTTACCCATCAGGTAAAAATTATACAG
>CALRRX020000093.1:0-8823 GCA_943370675.1 Reyranella massiliensis 521
TTCAAAAGAGATATTGAGGCTTTTGAGGATGATATCAAGCGGTACAAGGAAAACATCAAGGAATCTGAAAAACTGATCAAAAAGTATCAGGAGCAGCAGATGAATGTTCGCAATAACCGCGAATACGATGCAATCACCAAAGAGCTTGAATTGCAAGATCTAGAAATTCAGGTTTCTAAAAAGAAAATTGCAGAAGCTGGAGTGAAAATCGACAGCAAAAAAGCTGACCTTGATGAGTTGTCTAACTTGATGAAAGACCGTCAGAAAGATCTTGATCTAAAAAAAGATGAACTTTCTACCATTGTAGCAGAAAGCGAATCCGAAGAGTCTAAACTCAGAGCTGAAAAAGATAAAGCAGCTAAGAAAGTAGAAGATAGGCTTATCAAATCTTACACTAAAATCCGAGCTAACGCTAAAAACGGATTGGCAGTAGTAATGGTAAAAAGAGGAGCTTGCGGAGGTTGTTTCAACACCGTTCCACCACAAAGACAGGCTGATATTAGAGAAAAGAAAAAACTCATCGTCTGCGAACACTGTGGAAGAATCCTTGCCGGTGTTGAAGATGAAATCGAAGACGAAACAGTAAAGACAAAGCGAAGAACCGCTAAAGCATAAATGAAAAAAGGTCTCTGAAAAATCAGAGACCTTTTTTGTTTCCAAACATTTTTGCCTTTTCGAACTTTTTATCCTTAAATTGAAAGCGATGAAAAAGTTGGCAATACTAGTACTTCTTACTCTTTGCTGCCTGACGGGATTTGCAAAAGATCCTGAGTCTAAAACTTTTTTGGCACTTTTTAAGACCTCCGAATTAAAAGATCATAAAACCAATCTCAAGTCGATCGAGTCTCAGTTTTCCTCCTTTTTCTCCACCAAATCTTATGATGGCAATTCCGAATTGGCTTTGATCATTGAGATTCCTTCCTGTGAGTTTGACGCTTGTTTCTTGGGAGAATTTTTGGTGAATCTGGGAGATGGTCAAAAAATTCAACTTCAAAATCTGGCATTCAGATTATTCGACCTCTCTGAAAACCAATCCTTACACCAAAGCTACCTAGCGATGTATGAGGAAAGCCTTCTCCAAAAGAAGAAGGTTTCCAAAGCCACTAAAGCTACTTCACACCCTTGAGGTGATCCTGATCATTGAATTTTTTTATCTCAAATCCACCCACTTCAGCCTGCTCCAATAAATAAAGACACAAATTATTGTGCTCGTATTGGTCCATATCCCTCAAGTCAGTTTTTAGGATCAAACTCAGGAAAATCCTCATCGCTCTGCCGTGCATGCAAACTAGGATTGTTTCTCCTGGTCCGGAAAGCACAATATCAATCCCCCTTTTCATCCGTACAGCCACAGTATTTGGACTTTCACCTCCTGCGATAGCGTAATCCAAGTTTCCCTGCTGCCACTGATGAAGCATGTGTCGGTAATATTCCCCCTCCTCAGGAGTCATGGGAGTCCCTTCATAATCTCCCCAAGAGATTTCATTGAGTTCGCTCAATGCTCGGGTAGGAATCCCCAAATCGATAAATCCCTGGATAGATTGCTTGGTCCGAATCAACGCGGTATGGTAAATCTGGTCAAAAGGAGTTCCTTGATAAGAGTCAAAAAATGCTTGAGCCTGCGCTCTTCCTGTTGCATTTATTGGCGCATCGATTCCACTTCCTTGAACTACTCCCTGAAGGTTGTAATCAGTTTGTCCGTGTCTGACGAGGTAAATTTTTTTTCGGTTCAAGTTTCTTTATTTTTGTCCAAAGCCCAAATAAACTTCATTTAGCCCAGATTTTAATGGTTTTTGTGAGCAAACCCACCCTTGAGCAATTGAATACCCCAAGGATACCATCCATGGTAGATCATTTGGGGATAGCGTACACGGCAATAGGGGAAGATTTTATCGAGGCCACCATGCCCGTGGATCATCGAACCATACAGCCTTATGGCTTGTTACACGGAGGTGCGAGTGTGGTGCTTGCGGAGACTTTGGGAAGTGTGGCGGCTTCTTTAACATTAGATTTGGAGAAACAGATTTGCGTCGGGTTGGAAATAAATGCCAACCACCTCAAATCAGTCAGAGAAGGCAAAGTAAGAGGAATCGCCAAACCAATACATCTCGGTAAAACCACACAAGTCTGGGAAATAAAAATCTACAACGAAGCCGAACAATTGTGCTGCATCAGCAGGATTACGATGGCGATTTTGGATAAAAAATGAATTTGACCGAGACGATCACTTCGATAGCTCAGGAAGAAGCAATCAATTCTCTATTACTCCATGGACTTCAATCAGGAGGGGCTTTTGCTCTTTGGAGAAAGCCGAAGACGCAGACTTTGGAGTTTATTTTGGACGATCGTCAAGATTCTAATCGCGTCGCGTTGAATTTGGAAGAAATGCCTCCAGGATTTGTAGTTCATCCTTTTGCAGATCAGCGGGACAAAAAAGCCTTTTTCATTCAAGCCAGCCAATATTTCAAATTCAATCTGTCGGAACCAATTGCAGCTGAGGAATTCCCATCTTGGATACAAAATAGTCTAGAACAATCGGAACGTCATGCAAAAACAATCGAACGATTGATTCGATCTAATTCAGTTTCAATAGATGGAAAACATAAAAAAGGTTCTGAAAAAGAAAGATTCATCCAGCTCGTTAACTCAGGAATAGAGGCGATTTCTTCAGGATTGCTGGAAAAAATCGTCCCAGCCAGAACCAAAGTACTTGACCTTCCTGAGGGATTTGATTTGGGAAAAACGATCCTAAAACTCATCCAATCCTACCCCAATTCCTTTGTCAACTTTTTCCACATTCCGCACGTCGGAACTTGGATGGGGGCAACCCCTGAAGTATTGATTGAGACCAAGGGTGATTTTTTTTATACCATGGCTTTGGCAGGTACCCAAGCCGCACGTGGAGACAATCCCTTAAAAGTTGCCGCTTGGACTCAAAAAGAAATCGAAGAACAAGCTTTGGTTTGTCGCTATATCGTGGATTGCTTTAAAAAAATACGATTGAGAGAATACGAAGAGTACGGCCCCAAAACCGTTTTGGCAGGTAATCTTTTACACCTTCGATCCGATTTCAAAGTGGACATGAAAGCTACCGGATTCCCTCAGCTAGGATCAGTGATGCTGGACTTATTGCATCCCACTTCCGCCGTCTGTGGGATGCCAAGACGGGAAGCCCATGAGTTTTTACAAGAAAATGAAAGCTTTGACCGTAGTTTCTATGCAGGCTTCCTCGGTCCTGTCAATATCGAGTCCGAAACCTCCATCTATGTGAATCTTCGAACGTCCAACTTCCAAGAAAACAAGGTCATTCTATTTGCAGGGGCAGGTGTGACTGAGGATTCTGATCCTGAAAAAGAATGGGAGGAAACCGAAATGAAGTGTGAAATCATTGGCAAATTCATCAAAAACCCAATCGCTTGATTATTCAGCCTATTCTCGATCTGGTGGCCATTTGTGCCAAAAAAGGCATCCAAAACGCCATACTTTCTCCGGGTTCACGCTGCGCGCCTTTGACTTTGGCTTTTGCCAGGCATCCTGATATTCATTCCCGCACCATTTCCGATGAACGCTCGGCGGCCTTTATTGCCTTGGGGATGGCTCAACAATTGGGGCAGCCGGTAGTGCTGGTTTGTACTTCAGGTTCGGCCGCACTGAATTACTTTCCGGCGATTTCAGAAGCCTATTTTCAGCAGATCCCATTGTTGATTTTGACTGCAGATCGTCCTGCCGAATGGATCGATCAGTGGGATGGGCAGACGATTTTTCAGGAGGAAGTCTATGGCAAGCATGTCAAGAAGACCTTCCGCTTCCCGGATTCCTTTGAGCAAAAAGACCAAGTCTGGCATGCCAGTCGCATCGTCAATGAAGCGATCAACTTGAGTCGGCAGTTTCCTGCAGGACCAGTTCATATCAATATTCCGCTTCGTGAGCCTTTTTACCCTACTCAAGAAGAAACGTTTGGCTACCCTGATGTTCCCAGAGAATTCACCACCGTCAGCAGTCAAAGTCAACTCAGCGAGGATAGCCTCAAGCACATCAAAAACCGCCTTCAGGAAGTCAAGCGCCTGATGATCGTGCCAGGTCAGCAAAAACCCAATCCACCCCTTCAATCCTTACTGGATCAGCTTGCCAAAAATCAAAATGTTGTTGTCGTCTCAGACACCATTTCCAATCTCCAAGGCGAACACAGCATTTCGCTTCATGATCACTGGTTGGGAAATGAAAACCTGCATGCCGAACTAGCTCCTGATCTGGTGATTTCTTTTGGAAAATCGGTGATTTCCAAATCGCTCAAGCAATTTCTCAGAAAGCAGGAAATATCCCATTGGCACATTCAACCCGATGGTCAGGCAAAAGATACCTATCAGCAATTGACGAGAGTGTTGGCCTGTTCTCCCATGGGATTCTTCAATTGGCTATCGCAAAATCTGCCCACTCAAGACGAAGAGTATTCTAAACTCTGGTTAAGCTTGGAAAAAAAAGTTCAGGCTGCCTTGCCAGAAGCTTTTGAATCAGTGGAATTTGGTGAATACCGGGCATTGAATACACTCCTGAAAAAAATCCCTCCTTTCTCCAAAATTCACCTGGCAAACTCCATGGCAGTACGCTACGTGAATTTTCTGGGGAAAAGGAACCAAGAAATCATTTGTAACCGTGGCACAAGCGGTATCGATGGTAGCAATAGCACTGCGGTAGGATGCACTTTTACGACCAAAGAACCGGTTACATTGATCACCGGCGATATGGCATTTTTCTACGATCGAAATGCCTTTTGGCATAACTATGCTATGCCCAATCTTAGGATCGTAATCTTGAACAACCATGCCGGGGGAATTTTCCGCCTCATCGACGGACCTGCTAAACAGCCTGAATTGGAAGAGTTTTTTGAAACCAAGCAAAAGCTTAATGCCTCCCATTTGGCAGCGGAGTTTGGGTTTGAATACCTGTTGGCAAAAAATCAGGAAGAATTGGAGAAAGCCCTGAGCAACTTCTACGAACCTAGCCTGAAGCCCAAAATTCTGGAAATTGAGTCCTCCAGTCCTAAAAATGCGGAGATTTTGAAGCAGGTGAAGGAGAAGGTGAAAAGCGCTTTAGCTGAGGTTTAGCAAAGAAGAAATTAGGAGATAATCGGTAAGAAAAGGTCAAATCATTCCAAGCACCTTCCCCAATACTGGGTTCCGATTCTCAGGTTTCCAAATCACCGATAGCTCGGTAAACTGAGAGATTCCCGGAATCTCCATAAACCGAACTTTCAGATCATAGCCTTCCTTCAAGGAAGTCGGCACGATAGCTACTCCCAAGCCATTTTCTACCAGGCGAAAAATGGTTAACGCATGTACGGACTTGTGCTTGATCCTAGGCATAAATCCTGCATCCCGACAGATTCCTAAGATCTGCTCATAGTAATAATTGGAGTAATCCGAGGAGAAAAGAATGAACGATTCATCGGCAAACTGACCCACACTTGCGAATTCGTCAGATTGAATCCGATGATCGGCAGGAACTACCAAAGAAAAGGTATCTCTAAAAACAGGCTTCATCTCCAAGTCCTCAGGTACTGAAGCCAAACGGACAAATCCCAAGTCCAGCTTGTCCTTCTGGATCATTTCCACTTGGGTTTGATTGCTCAGTTCCTCGAGACTTGTCGTGATTTTTGGAAAATTCAGGCTGAGCTTTTTCAACATGTTAGGAAGCACCTGATTGGAGGCTGAACCCAAAAATCCGATTCGCAACTCCCCTTCCCTTCCTGCTGCAATTTCCAACAACTGTTGCTTCGTGGTCTCCAAATGATTTAAGACAAAATCCACCTCTCCTTTAAGGTAAGTCCCAGCAGCCGTCAATTCCACATGTTTTTTGTCCCGCTCAAAAAGCTGCACGCTTAACTCCTCTTCCAACTGCTTGATCTGCCGGCTCAGTCCAGGTTGGGAAATAAACAATCGCTCGGCCGCTTTTCGGTAATTCAATTCCTCGGCCACTCCTTGGAAATAACTCAAATGTCTCAGTTCCATTGATGCTTTACAGATATCAGTTATTGACAATAATAGTATCAAAAAGCATCAAACCAAAGGGGTAATTTCACACAACCTTTGAGGTCTCACAGACCTCGAAGGTTTGAAAACCAATTTCAAAATCCTAAGAAAGCCTTTTAAGGATTCAAAACTGATTTAAACATCTTACTCAAAAACCTTCGGGGTTTTTAGAAACCCCAAAGGTTACAATGGCCATGAAAACCTTCCACTACGGACAAGATACCCTCACCGCTTCCCAGGCCTTGGGTTTAGCGAGAAAGGAAATAACAGGAATCCTCAGTACGGAAACTGTCCAAAAAATCCAAAAATCAGCTGAGGCAGTAGAAAAAATCGCCCAAGGTGACGCCATTGTCTATGGGATCAATACAGGTTTTGGGCCACTCTGCACCACCAAAATCTCATCTGCTGATACCAAAACCCTTCAGGAAAATCTGCTTAAAAGCCATGCGGTCGGAGTTGGTGAACCTGTAGACTTGGAAATCTCTAAACTGATGTTGGTACTGAAAATCCACGCCTTGGCACAGGGCTTTTCGGGAATCCGATTGGAAACGGTGGAACGAATCATCTGGATGCTGGAGAATGACATCATTCCAGTAGTCCCGATTCAGGGTTCTGTTGGTGCTTCTGGAGATTTGGCACCTCTTTCCCATTTGTTTTTGCCCTTGATCGGTTTGGGCAAAGTTCACTTCTATGGAAAAGTAGAGCGCACCGACACAGTTCTAACTCAATTCGACAAAAAACCGCTTCACCTCGGACCCAAGGAAGGACTTGCTTTGATTAATGGGACCCAGTTTATGGCTGCACATGGAGTAAAAGTGGTGGAGCGCCTTCACAATCTCCTCACCCATGCCTCCATCACAGGTGCGATGATGATCGAAGGATTGATGGGTTCGGTCAAGCCTTTTTCACCTGAACTCCACCAACTGCGACCCTATTCAGGAAACCGCCATGTAGCGCAAACCATTTTGAATCTCCTCAAAGACTCGGAGATTGTTGATTCGCATCTGCATTGCGCACGCGTTCAGGATCCCTACTCCCTCCGCTGCATGCCACAGGTTCATGGGGCAAGTTGGAACGCTTACCTGCATTTGAAGGAAACCTTGGAAGTGGAAATCAACTCGGTCACCGACAATCCAGTCGTATTCGATGAGCATCACACCATCTCCGGAGGCCACTTTCACGGACAACCGATCGCTTTGCCTTTGGATTATGCCTGCCTAGCTACATCAGAAATTGGAAATATTACCGACCGGAGGATTTACCTTTCTATAGAAGGAGATACGCCTGGAGTTCCCAAACTTTTGCTCAAAGAAACCGGACTCAATTCGGGATTGATGATTCCTCAGTACACCACAGCTGCTTTAGCTTCAGAAAATAAAGGGCTTTGCTTTCCTGCTTCGGCGGATTCCATTCCCACTTCTTTGGGTCAGGAAGATCATGTCAGCATGGGAAGTATCAGCGCCAGAAAGGCCCTGAGAGTAATTGAGAATGTAGAGAAAATCCTCGGAATCGAATTGTTCTACGCCGCTCAAGCCATGGATTATCATGCCCCGCTGAAGTCCGGAAAAATCATGACGGCTATCTATGAGCGGGTAAGGCAAGATATTGATCCGGTTGTTTCCGATCGGATTTTGTACGAGGACATGGAGACTGCGATCGACTTGGTGAAAAGCGGAGAGTTGGTAATTCTAGCTAAACTGGTGGCTGATCGGGAAGGATTGGCTTTCGAAACCGAATGGAGCGAACTATTAAGTTATTAAAAAAGCTCCCGCAGATTAACGCAGAAAACTCCGCTGATCTGCGCCGATCTGCGAATTTATCAGCGGTAATCAGCGGGAAATCTAAGAATGAAAAAGCTAAAACTAATCGGCCCAATCACCCAAGTACTGACCCTTGATCACCTTCCTCTCAAAGGAGCGTTGAGAGATGATCAATTGGAAATCATCGAGAAGGCTGGAATCCTGATGGAAGGCCAAAAAATTCTTCAAGTTGGGAAGTGGGAAAGCCTTTGCAAAGCATTTCCAGAAGCTAAAATTTTTGAGTTAAAAGGTGATTTTGTAGCCATGCCAGGAATGGTTGACTGCCACACACATTTCTGTTTTGGAGGATCGAGGGCCAAGGATTTTGCGATGAGAAATGCCGGAAAAACTTACCTTGAAATCGCTCAGGCAGGAGGAGGAATCTGGGACACGGTCACCCAAACCCGGAAATTGAGTCAGGCCGATTTGGCTCATCTCACAGCGTACAACGCCAACCGGCATCTTTCCGAAGGAGTCACCACCATCGAAGTCAAAAGCGGCTATGGACTTTCAGTGGAAGAGGAAGTTAAAATCCTTCGGGCGATCCAAGAGGCAAATCAATCTACTCGGGCGGATCTACTCTCGACTTGTCTGGCCGCCCATATGAAACCAAGGGATTTTCCCGGTTCCAATTCAGCGTATTTGGAAATGATTTCGGATGAACTTTTTCCCATCCTGAAAAAGGAAAAGCTGACCAATCGAATAGACGCTTTTGTAGAGAAAAGTGCTTTTTCACCCGAAGAAATCACTTACTACTTTCAAAAAGCCAAGGAAATGGGCTTTGAACTCACTGTTCATGCAGATCAGTTTTCAGTCGGTGGATCAAAAGTCGCTGTGGAGTTTGGCGCTTTATCAGCCGATCACTTGGAAGCCTCTGGAGATGCTGAAATCCAGTTTTTGGCAGATTCTAAGACCATAGCGGTGGCTCTTCCCGGCGCATCACTTGGACTGGGTTGCGCTTTCGCTCCAGCCCGAAAACTCCTGGATCAGGGAGG
>CALRRX020000094.1:0-8817 GCA_943370675.1 Reyranella massiliensis 521
GATGTAGTATCCCATCCTGCTAATTCAAGATATGGCTACACCATGTCTCAAGGAGGAAATGTGAGCCGATTTGACAAGCTGACCGGCCACAACAGAACCATCCGTCCAACCCATCCAGACAAAGATGTGTTCTTGAGATTCAACTGGAATGCAGCGATTGCTCAAGATCCGCATGATGCAAATACGGTATACTATGCTTCCCAATTCCTTCACAAGTCAACTGACTCTGGCGAAACTTGGGAGATCATCTCACCGGATTTGACTACAAATGATTCCACCAAGCAGCGTCAGCAGAAAACAGGTGGTTTAACCTTTGACATCACAGGCGCAGAAAATCACACCACGATCATAGCCATCGCACCTTCTCCAGTAGACAAAAATGTAATCTGGGTAGGTACCGATGACGGTAATCTGCAAGTGACAACCGACGGAGGAAAGACCTGGACTAACGTAGCGGCAAAGCTTACCGGTCTTCCAAAAGCATCTTGGATTCCTCAAGTACAGGCTTCTAAATACAATGCAGGCGAAGTTTGGGTGGTTGCCAACAACTACCGAAACAATGACTTTGCGGCTTATGCTTACCACAGTTCTGATTTTGGAAAGACCTTTACCAGAATTGCAGATGACTCTAAGGTTTGGGGATATACCCTTTCGATCAAGCAGGACACCGAGGAACCCAACTTGGTCTTCCTAGGTACAGAATTCGGATTGTATGTTTCGTTTGACAAAGCAAAAACTTGGAACAAATGGGAACATGGCTATCCAAAAGCAGTGTCCACCTACGACATGACGATCCAAGAAAGAGAAGCTGACTTGGTCATCGGTACCTTCGGACGCGCGATCTACGTTTTGGATGACATTCGACCTTTAAGAGCATTTGCTAAAAATGGTGGAAAAGCTCCTACAGGAAAAGTAACTGCATTTGCTACCCCTGATGCGTATCAGGCCGAAATCCAACAGCCACATGGTGAGCGCTTCATGGCGTCTGCCAAGTATGCGGGTGAAAACAGACCATTCGGAGGCAGATTGAGCTACTTCATCAATGATGACAAAGAAAAACTCGATTCTGTGACTGTAAAAATCTTCAATGCTGCCGGTGAGCAAATCAGAACCTTAAAGTCAGTTCCTACCAAAGGTGTCAACCGTATGATTTGGAATCTAGACCGTAAGTCTACCGCTGAAATGACAGGTGGATTTGGCGGTGGTGGCCAAGGCGGCGGAAGAAGCAGAGGTTTCTTCGAACCAAGCGGTGGAGATGCCCTTCCAGGCACTTACAAAGTGGTCTTCGAATATGGTGGAGAATCTTCCGAAACTTCTATCAAGGTTCACGCAGATCCTAGAATTGATCCAAAATTGGCTGATCTCCAAGCGAGAGAAGTATTTGTGAAAAAAGTAGAAGCGCTTTCTTCCGAAGTCACTGCAGCTACCAAAAAATTGGATGACGCTCAAAAGGTAATTGACAAAGTGAACGTGATGATCAAAGATGTCAAAACCGATGAAGCAAAAGCCCTAGAAACAGCAGCTAAAGACATCAAGAAAAAGCTGGACACAACCAGAGAAGCATTCAACGGTCCAAAAATGGAAGGTCAGGGAATCGTAAGAAGCCTATACCCTACTACCATGACGCGTCTCTTTGCGCCACGCAGCTATGCAAACTCTAGCTATGGCGCTCCGGGTGCTACCGAGGAGCGACTATTGTCTCAGGCAAAACAAGCAGCTGAAGAGGCAATCGCCAAGGTAAATGCGTTCATGAGCGGAGATTGGAAAGCTTTCGAAGAAAAAGTAAAAGCTACCCCAATTGACCTGTTTGAAGCAGTAAAAAACTAAGTTTCTACTCAAATCCATTTAATAAAGCATCCCGAAATTCGGGATGCTTTTTTTTGTGTTCACCTTTCTTCTAATTTGAGCTCAAATGCAACCAACCTCTAAAATCTCCTGGAAAACCGCCGCTGGCCTGGTCATTGCCAACATGATCGGAACGGGTGTCTTCACCAGCCTAGGTTTCCAGCTTGCTGTAGTTCAAAATACCTGGACCATTCTCCTTCTTTGGACCTTGGGCGGAGGTATGGCTTTGATTGGGGCTTTGGTCTATGCCGAGCTAGGTACTCACTTTAGACGGACTGGTGGCGACTACATTTTTTTATCCGAAAGCATTCATCCCTCGGTAGGTTACCTCTATGCATGGGTTTCCTTAGTTGTTGGCTTTTCTGCCCCAATAGCTATCGCGGCAATGGCGATGAATGATTACCTGAGTCCACTTTTTGGTGAAACCATTCTTCCTGGGTTGTTTTTCCTGATTTTCGTACCAATCGCTCACATGTTTTCAGTCAGCCGATCCGCGCAGTTTCAGGATTTGATGACTTTGGTCAAGATTATTTTTGTCCTCGTTTTGATTGTGCTCGGTTTTGTATTTACCAGCCAAGTCGAACCCACAGCATTAGATTTTTCCGGTTCATGGAAAAATGAAGTACTTGTACCAGGTTTTGCAGTTTCCTTAATCTATGTGTTTTATGCCTATACCGGTTGGAACTCGGCCGCGTACATCATCGAGGAAGTCGATCAGCCACAGAAAAACCTGCCAAAAGCACTGATTTGGGCCACAGTCTCGGTCATGGTGATTTACATTTTACTCCAGCTTGTCTTGCTCAAGCATGCCTCCGTGGATCAATTATCCGGAAAAGTTCAGGTTGCAGACATCGCCTTTGGAAACCTCTTTGGCCCCAAGGGAGCCCTTTGGGTAAGTTTTTTTATCGGTGTCCAACTCATCGCCACCATTTCAGGATACAGTTGGGTTGGGCCGCGAGTCACCTACGCTATGTCAAAAGACTTCAAACTCTGGAAGCCCCTTTCAAAAGTCAATTCTCAAGGTATTCCCACTCGGGCAATCCTCCTGAATACATTCATCAGTTTGGTACTGTTTTCCACAGGATCATTTGAGCAAGTGATGCTGTATGCAGGATTTGTGCTTCAGCTGATGGGGACTGTGACTGTTTATTCATCTTTAAAAATTACCAAAGAACAGGGCTTCAGGACGCCCTACAAGCCAGTTTTACAGGTGATTTACCTGATCTTTAGTACAGCAGTGATGGGTTATTTGATCTATGACCGACCTGTCGAAAGCCTAGCAGGATTGGGAATTTTGATCTTGGGCGGTTTGATGTATGTGTTTGACAAAAGGGAAGTAACGAATTAACCCTTGTTCATTCTCAGCTGTCCCAGAATGATCATGGTGGCAAAAAAAGTCCAAACGACAATCGGAAAAACCAAGTAGGAAAGATTGGCTGATAAATCTGAGACCATTCTTCCGACCCATAAAGCAGCCAAAATCACTAAAACATTCCCTGCCAAACCAAATTTTAAGGCGGAGATTCCGGTGAGTTTTTCCAAACCCAAGGTGTAATAGGCATAACTCGCACATATAAATGCCAATACTAAAGTCATATTGGACAACTCATTGGCTTGAATTTGTTCGAGTTTGAATCGTAAGAGTGCCAATAAGAAAAAGAGAACGCCCCAAACAATCGGAATCACAAAACCGGGAGGTTCAAACCACAAGCGCTTTCGTGCTTCATTTCCTTCAAACTTAAGTCCCAAAAAATACGCGGGCACGTTGGTCAGAAATAGAATTCCGTAAAACAACACTAAGTTTAAGAGGAAACTTTGCATGACCTAAGGTAAAAGAAAAAGCTGACGTTCATTTCGAAAATCAGCTTTTTCATATCACTTTAACAAAATTTCATACCTCAATCAAGCATTCTTCTGTGATAATTGATCTGACCGAGGTGATAATTGAAATGTCCGTACAGGTGTATCAAAAAATATCCGATACTCATGGGGTAGCCAAAAAAGGCATGAAGTGAGGTATCGCTTAATCGCTCTTCAGGAAAATGGAGCAAAGACAATTCCACCACTTTTTTGACTTCCCGCAACTCTTGAATCAATCCATCTCGAGGTTCTCCTTTTGCGCCAAACTCACGGTCTCGATTTCGCTCGTAAGGAAATCCACCCAAATCATACCCGATAAATTGCCTGAGATTTCCAAAAAGGTGAAGCGCAAGATTACCGGCCGAATTAGCGATTTGATGATCAATTACCCACAAGGAAGATTCTTTGGAATAGCTTAAGAGCTCCAGTTCCAACTTAGTTAAATCTCTCTGAAACAACAGGTTGAGTTCTTCTAATTTCATGGTCGATTGAGGTGTTTTTTATAAGCAGCTTCAAGCTTGATGTCGTATTTATTTTGAGCATAAAGTGGCCCATTATAGCAATTGGCAAACTTTGCCCAGTTCTTGGCACGGAGGTGAGTGATGCATCCAAAAGCTGAAATGTACCTTCCAAAAGCTTCCAGTTGGTTTCGCTCATGAAGGTACATCTGGTCTACAAACTCTTGGATAGAAGCATATCCCAGCTTTTTGAAATGAAAACCCATGATCTGGTAACTTCCCCATGAAGCTGAAGCCAAAGCGGCTTCTCTCACTTTTGGATCAGGAAGAAGGCTTGCCGCTTTTTCCAGTCGGCCGTATTCTCTTGGACCTCCGATGTAGTGGGTTTTTGTCCATTTTGGATAAAGAACATCTGAATTGGAAGGATTAGAGATCAAACTAGGGTTGATTCCTCTTTCTTTGAGCTGATTCCAAAAAACATGGCCTTCAAACAGAATTTTAGGCTTTCCGTCTACCAAAAACCCTTTTCCACTGCTTTCGACTTCATTGACTGCTTTGACAGCAGCAAGCTCAAGTTGATGTTTTTGAGCAAAATCCTTGAGATCCTGTTCTCCTAGAAACTTGTCTCCCAAGACCTGTGCAGGCTTGGTCTTCTCGTTGAGTAACGTCCAGGTTTTGACACCTACGTCCCCGTCAACCACCAACCCGTTTTTTTGCTGAAAATCCCTAACTGCATTTTCGGTGATTGCTCCAAAGTAACCTGTGGCAGGGATCTGATAGCCGAGTTTCCCCAAAAGTTCCTGCAGGTAAGAGACAAAAGATCCGCTAGATTTAAGCTTTAATTGTTGCATAATGTGCTGGTTTTAAAAATGAAAAGTACTTCAAGATACCTGAAGTACTTTTTAAAAACCAACAGCGACCCTTTATTTTCAGGGCTCGATTACATTCTTTCTTTGACCGTATTTACTCGGCTTGGATTCGGCTTTTGGGGCAGATGCATCATCAGAGTTTTCAACTTTCGGAGCTCTAACTTCAGGTTTAGGTTTTTGATGATCCCTTGAATTCTCTGAGGCTTGTCCACTTGGCTTTTTCTTATTTTTCTTCTTTTTGTCACGATCGGGAAGAGAGGAAGAAAACTCCTTCTTTGGCTTTTCTCCGGCATAATCAGGTCCTTTCTCCATGGACTCAGGAAGCGGATTTTGAGTTACGCTCATTCCGATAAGCTTCTCGATGCGGACAAACTTGTGTTGATCTTTCGGATTGACGAAAGTGATTGCCTCGCCTTCTTTATCTGCACGTGCTGTACGGCCTACTCGGTGGACATAATCTTCAGGATCACTTGGTGTATCGTAATTGATCACCAATTCGATTCCCACGACATCAATACCTCTAGAGATGATGTCCGTGCCAATCAGAATTTTTACAGCCTTATTTTTAAAGGCAGACATGATCTTCTCACGCTCCATTTGCTCTAGGTCTGAGTGGAAAGCTTCCACATCAAATCCCTTCTTCAGCACTTTGTATAGCGCCTTGACTTTATCCTTTGTAGAGCAGAAAATGATCACTGCCTCATAGGCTTTCTGAGAAAGGATATGGCGAACCAATTCTTCCTTTTGAGTATCGTAAACCGAATACATCGATTGGGTCACTCCCTCTGCTGTCTTGCCAATAGCAATAGAAATCTCCTCAGGCTTATTGAGGATTTTCATGCTAAACTGCCGGATTTTGGGCGGCATCGTAGCCGAAAACAAAATTGTCTGACGCTTCTGCGGCAAGTAATTGACGATTTTTAGAATATCGTCCGAAAAGCCCATGTCCATCATGCGATCAGCCTCATCAAGTACCAAATGCTCTAAGGTACTGAGGTCCATTTTTCCTCCTGCAAGCAAGGCAATAAGGCGACCTGGAGTAGCCACTACAATTTCGGCCCCGGTCTCAAGAGCCTTTTTCTGCTGCTCCCATATAATGCCATCTCCACCTCCATAAATAGGAACTGAACTTACTCCCAAGAAATAAGAGAATCCCTGAATCGCCTGATCGATCTGAATAGCGAGTTCGCGAGTAGGTGCCAAAATCAGGGTATTCAAGGTACTCGAACCTGATTTGGATATCTTGTTAAGGATCGGAAGGACAAATGCGGCCGTTTTGCCGGTACCTGTTTGTGCACAGGCAATGAGATCTTTTCCTTCTAGAATGACCGGAATGGCCATTTGCTGTATCGGGGTGGGCTGATCAAAACCCATTGCATCGAGTCCTTCCTGCAGGGAGGACTCAAAATTAAAGGACTGAAAATTCAATTTAAGGTGATTTTATTAGGTAAAAAGAGATCAGGCAAAACGCCGATCGATCAAATATACAGGATTTTAGCTGAAGTTAAGCGGGAAGAATTTCTTGAAAGATGCCTCAATAGGTAAGCACTCAATCGAATTAGACAGAGAAACTTGAGAGAGGTTTTACATTTTTTCTCCTCAACACAAATCCATTAGCATCCAGAGAGAGTTTGGTTTATATTAAAGTTCTGTAAAACCGACCATGAAAGCTGACTTGTTTTTCAATCGCCTCCTACTAGTCTCATTCCTTTTCATATTGTCGTCATTGGAAGGCTTATCTCAAACCTTCACCATACAAGGAAGAGTCTTGGATGCCGATACGCAAGAATTTATAGAAGGAGCGACAATTACCCTTAGAAATACCCAATTCGGGGATCAAAGCGGAGCCGCCGGCAACTTTTCACTCAAAGGAATCACTGAAGAAAAATACACCTTAGCCATAACCATGTCGGGGTATAACCTATATGAAAAAGTAATCCGAATCACAGGCGACCTCAACCTAGGGAATGTGTACTTGGTCAAATTTGGAAGTGAAGGAACAGGTGCAGCCTTGCAAAAAACCATCCGAAGCGCGAATGTGAGCCGATTGCTCGTAGAGAGGCCAAATTTCATTGGAGGGAATATGTTTTATGGTATTCCTCCCGAACCCAAAAAAGTGGAAGGCAACTTTTACCTCGATAAGAAATGGAACCTAGCCTCCATCCTACTCTACAAAGACCAGCAAGTGCTCGAAAACTACCGAGTACGATACAATATCAACGCCAACCAATTCGAACTACTTGAGCCCGAAACGCTACAAGTGACTACATTGCAGGGATTGAGGGTTCAGAACATTGTCTGGTTGGACAGTAGCTACAAAGTGCCACGCTACTTTGTAAATGGAATGGATTTCAGGGATGAAGGAGCTCCGATTTTAGGCTTTTTTGAAGTGCTTGTAGAGGGAGAATTACCGCTAATGCGAAGAACCCTTGCTGTTTTCAAAGAATCCAACTACAATGTGGCCTTGATGGTGGGCAATCGGAACGATCAGATTGTAAAGCGAAATGTGTACTACTTTCTTAGAGGTAAAGACATGTTTGAGGTACCCAAAAAGCGGAAAGAGTTTTTCTTGATTTTTGGAGAAAAAGCTGCCGAAATGGAAGCATTTGCAGAAGAAAATCAAATTGATCTTAAAGCTGCAGGATCTATCTTTCAGGTCTTCACCTATTTCAATTCCCAATTCCAAGGATTTGTGCCCATCATGAGTCAACTCATGGACGAAAAATAAACCCCAATCTTCACCCAAATGAAAAAAATCTACTTTCTGGCATTCCTGCTTATTTCATGGAATTCTTTTGCTCAAGGTCTGCCCGGACTTGGAGCAGGAACCACTCCTAACAATCGGCCCATTCTGCACGGCAAAAACTGGGTAGCCATCACTGGAAAACCACTTGCAGCCACAGCTGGCTCTATGATTTTCCAACAAGGCGGTAATGCCGTAGATGCTGCTTGCGCCATGATTGCCGCCACATCCACCATGTGGGACGTGCTCTCTTGGGGAGGAGAAACGCAAGCTCTGATCTATAATCCAAACACGAAAAAAGTCATCGGAATTAATGCCATGGGGGTAGCTCCCACTGGTGCAACGGTGGACTTCTACAAGTCACAAGGAATGGATTACCCACCGCAGTTTGGTTCTTTGGCCGCCACTACTCCTGGCACACCTGGAGGTATCATGACCATGTTGGCTGAGTTTGGAACCATGAGTCTGGAGCAAGTACTAAAGCCTGCTATGGACTTGGCAAAAGGCTATCCGATCGAAGCGCAAACAGCCAATGCCATCGAAAACAACAAGTCTAGAATCAAAGAATGGCCTTATTCTAAAAAAGTATTTCTTCCCCATTTGGGAGAAAAAAGAGAAGCACCTTCAGCCGGAGAAATCTTCGTGCAGGAAGACCTATATCAAACTTTATCCAAGCTTGTGGAAGCTGAACGGGCAGCGTTGAAAGCGAAGAAAAGCCGAAAAGAAGCCATCTATGCTGCCTATGACCGCTTTTACAAGGGAGACATTGCAAAAGAAATAGTAAGAGGCACGAGAGAACAAGGTGGACTTTTCACCGAATCAGATTTGGCCAACTGGAAAGTGAAAATTGAAGAGCCGCTTCAGGTCAATTACCGAGGGGTGGATGTGTACAAACTTCAGGAATGGACTCAAGGTCCTGCTTTGCTTCAGTCTTTGAATATTCTGGAAAATTTTGACCTCAAGTCCATGGGATACAATTCCGCCAACTACATCAATACCGTTTACCAAGCGATGAGTTTGGCATTTGCGGACAGGGACTTTT
>CALRRX020000095.1:0-8803 GCA_943370675.1 Reyranella massiliensis 521
ACCACGATTTTGGAGGCTTCTCCAAGACTCGGTGGTAGAATCCAAACTGAAAATGGTCCAATTGGCACTCCTTTAGAACTTGGCGCCACTTGGCTGACCAATGAGCATCGTCTCCTAAAGGCTCTGATGACCGAGTTAGGCCTTGAAAAACACCCTCAGCTTTCCAGAGGCATTTCGATTTTTGAAACGTCAAAGGAAGAAGCGCCTCAGAAATTCTCGGTACCTGAGGAAGAAAGCTCCTCCTTTCGGATCGTAGGAGGAACTCAGCAATTGACGGATGCCCTACTTCAAAAGCTAGATTCAAACTCAGTCAAATCAAATAGCAAAGTCACCAATATTCACTCAGATCAAGAGAAACTCATCGTAGAAACCTCTTCAGGTGAAAAATTTGCGGCTGATCGGGTAATTCTTTGCCTTCCTCCACAAGTGATCAGTTCTGAAATCTCCTTTTATTCCCCACTTCCCGAACCTTTGCCTCAGCTTTTGCCCAAGGTACAGACTTGGATGGCTGGCTCCATTAAGTTTGTGTTGGAGTTTGAAGATCCATTTTGGAGAAAAAAGGGATACTCAGGCATGGCTTTCAGCCACGTGGGTATCATAGCAGAAATGTACGATCACAGCAATGCTGACCAAAGTAAGTTTGGTTTTACGGGATTTCTAAATGGGGCGGCGAGTCGATTATCCACAGAGCAGCGTCAACGTCTTGTCCTTCAGCATTTGGGAGAATTGTTTGGAGAAAAGATCCCAAATCCGACTTTCTACCAAGATAAGATTTGGACAGACCGATTGGTTTTGGGAGAAAACCACATCATCCAGCGACCGCATCAGCACAATGGTCACCCGCTCCTTTTGCAAAGCTATTTCAATGAAAAACTCTTCTTTGCTGGTACAGAAACCTCTACACAATTCGCGGGATATATGGAAGGAGCCGTCCGCTCCGCAGAACGTGTCGCCCAACAAATCCTAAAAATAAAGGGCTAGACGAATCGCCTAGCCCCAAAATATCTTGTTTCTTGTTTCTTGTCTCTCGCTTCTTATTTCTAGCTTCTTGCTTCTCAGAGTCCGTGCCTCTCCCCCATCTCTCGGATGAGTTTATAGCCGTTTTCCGCCATATCCCAAGGCGCTGAAAATTCTCTCCATACTCCGATTGAGTTGGCGAAAGCAGGATCATTTCTGGTGAAGCCCTCGATGGTCAACCAACCTTGGTAACCCACTTTTTTCAAGGCTGCAAAGGTTTCGTCCCAAGGCACATGACCTGAACCGGGTGTTCCTCGGTCGTTTTCCGAGATATGGAAATGACCCAGTCTTGGAGCGATTCGTTCGATCGCCAAGCCAATTTTCTTTTCTTCCATATTTGCGTGATGCGTGTCAAACATTGCCTGAACATTGGGGTGATTCACTTTGGCGAGCAAGTAATCCAGCTGCTCCATGGTATTGGCCAAATAGCACTCGAATCGGTTGAGCGCTTCCGGAGTCATCAAAACGCCAAGCTTTTGGGCATGATCGGCAACGGAGTGAAGCACTTCGGCAGACCAGTTGTATTCGTCTTCGATCGGTGCACGACTGGCGAAAGTGGCAAAAGCAGAATGGTAAGGACCGCAAAGCACTTGGGAGTTCAGGTCAGCAGCACGATCCAGGATCCACAGCAACTTTTCCTTCGCCTTTTCCCGGACTTTAGGGTCTGGAGAGATCGGATTTTCATCAGGACCCATGACGGTCACAGTAGTGACTTCGAGTCCGATGTTTTTACAATGATCTCCTACCAATCGGCAGGCTTTTTCATCTGTACCTCCGACAAAAAATTCAGCACCATCGTAGCCAATGCTCTTCAGACGGTCCAAAATTGGAAGCAAGTCTTCCGATATCTCCGCTGACCAAGCCAGCACGTTAAATCCTATTTTGTTCATAGTTAGTCCATTGTTAATAGTCCATGGCCCATAGAAAATCTATTCATGATACCTATGGACTATGGTCTATTGTCTATCGTCTATCGTCTATTTGAAATCCGCCACTTTCATCCCCTTTCGGAAGGTATCAAAGCCAAACATGGTCGGCTTGTAGTCGCCTACGATTTCCATAGACAGATCAGGCGTGATACGTTCTCCCATTCCCAGGAGATAAAAAGAAGCATTCACCACCAATCTTCTCATATCCTCGCTTTGAAATCCCATGGAAGAGCCCATAGTTGAGGCAAAGGCCATTCCTGGTTTTCCTCCGTCCAACTGATAGGGTTTAGTCCAAGCAATCGGCATCACAGACTTTTCCCACATCACTGGGGCTTTGTCATTCATTCCAGCGGTGGATTGTCCATGTACAAGCACGGTGGCATTTTGAGGCAGTCCTTGAATCCCATAGACATCCTCAGGCACCCAAATGTCATTGACTCCTCTCAGGATAGGATGACCATTCAGCTCCTGCACACCATCGATCAATGCACGGCAGCCTTCCTTGGCATGGATTCCGTGGTGATTGACCCAGGTTTCTCCGAAAATCACTTTCCCGAAGCCCTTTTCCCAACCGGCTTCTTTGCCATTCCAAGTCCACTTGAAGTAAGGCGACGTCTTATTTTTCTGATAAGCAAACGCATGAGTAGAAGTACGAAGTCCAATGATCGGTTTACCGGCCTTCAGGAAGTCTTCGATGTGCTTGGTTTGCTCATCGGGAAGCTCGCGAAAGCGAATCAGCATGATCATGAGATCGGCTGTCTTCAAATGCTCCAATCCAGGGATGTTGTTTTGGTAATTGGGAACCACATTGCCAGTGCTTGGCTCAATGGGAAAAAGCACGGTGGTTTTGAAACCATGCCTTTCAGAAAGAAGCTTGGCCAGCATCGGCATGGATTCTTCTGAGCGGTATTCGTCATCTCCCGCTACCAGCACGATGTGTTTTCCTTTTCCAGGACCTTCCTTTCCTTCAAACTGAAGAAATGTGACTCCATTTTGGGCAAAACCTCCACCATGCACTCCCAAAAGGAGGACTAGTAAGGTTGCAATTTTGATCGAGAAAGGAAATTTCATGAGCTGGCTATTAAATTTTGAAAAAGGGTTAGGCTTACTTTTTTGCAATGAATTTCTTAAAAATAAGAATCGGAATGAGAATCACTATCCCGACACCCAGTCCAATGAGAAATTCTTTGATGATTCCAGGCCAAGTTTCCATCAGATGATGGAAAAAATCGATGTTGTGCGCAAAGATTCCTCCCGCCACTAAGAGCAAAGCAATGGTGCCGACGAAGGCGATGATGCGGATCAGAATGGGTAAGGCATTGACCAAAAGTCTTCCGATTTTATCTGAAATGGTATTGTCTGCTGGATTGAGCGCGATGAGTTTGTAGCCAAATTCATCCATACGCACGATTAAAGCCACCAGTCCATACACACCTACTGTAGCGAGGATTGCAATGATAGATACGACTACAATCTGAGTGGAAAGCGGCTTTTCTACAACAGTACCCAAGGCAATGATTACAATCTCGACGGAGAGAATGAAGTCTGTAGTAATGGCCGATTTGATTTTCTTTTTTTCGTGAGCCAATACCTGTTCAGGCGTAATCTCTTCGTCTAGGTCGATTTTTTCATGGGCTGGAGCATGAGGAACGAACCATTCCAGAATTTTTTCTGCTCCCTCATAAGCAAGGTAAAGGCCCCCCAACACTAAGATCACCGTCACTGCCACGGGTGCAAAAGCACTAAGCAAAAATGCGACGGGTAAAATGATCAGTTTATTGACAAAAGAGCCTTTTGAAATCGCCCAAAGGACAGGCAGTTCTCGATCGGGCACAAAACCGGAGGCCTTTTCAGCATTGACCGCCAAGTCATCCCCTAAAATCCCGGAGGTCTTTTTTGCGGCAATTTTGGTCATTGCTGCCACATCATCCATGACGGTGGCAATATCATCTAATAGGGCAAATAGTCCTGAAGCCATTTAAAATTCAGATTTACGATTTTTGATTTACGACATTTACTTAACCCTACAACCGTCAAATTGAGTCGCGGGTAGCTTTATTAAGCTTGCGAAACTAGAAAGAAGTTGGGCTTTTGGCAGTGTCTAATTTTCCAAACTTCAAATTTTTCAATCTTCCAATCTATTCGGATCAAAAATCAACGGAAAAAACTTTCCTCCCATTTTTTCGCCCTTGGGAATAACCGGAACTCCTTCCAAAAGTGGTTCATTGGTATCGGATACGGTACCGTCTGCAAAGACATTCAGCACAAAGGCTTTTCTGGATCGAGGTGAAAAGTTTGCATAGCTTCCATGAACCAAGAGCGGATGATGGAATGCTGCATGACCTGCTTTCAAAGGAATAGCGACAGGTTTGAAGTTTGCTTTTTGCTCATCGGTCATCATCGCCATCAAGCCGTCCATCTCACCAGCTAGGGCAGGCTTATCCAGGAGTCCCCATCGGTGCGAACCCGGTACGTATTGCAGACAGCCATTTTCCTCCGTAGCATCATCCAATCCACACCAGCAGGTCAGGTGCTGCATCTCGATGGTGCGGGTCCAATAGCTGTAATCCTGATGCCAAGCCACATTTCCTCCATGATGGGCAGGCTTGCAAAAGAGCTGATCATGCCAAAAACGAACCGGACGATCTCCCAGAAGCTGTGAGGCCACCATCCGGAACGCAGGATTCCAAATCGCGTCATGAAACGCTTCCGCAATCCGCCAATGACCCAAAGAATGGAAAAGTACCTTGTTGGGATCACCTGATTCGTTGCTATGAAACTCATGAAAAAGTGAATGCAGCGGATGCTTGGGATCCATCACCTCATCAAGCGCTTTTTTCAAGGCTTCAATCTGATGTTCGTCAAGCAACTTGATATCGGCGAGGTAGCCGTTTTCATGAAAAAACGCCACTTGTTCCTTGCTGATTCGGTATTGATCCCAGTCGGAAGCAGTTTTGGGCTGATGAAATAGGTCAGAAATCGGATGATGAAAATCGGCTAGGTCACGCATGGGTTGGTAATTGAGTTAAGGATTGAAAATTTAGAAAAAAAAGGATTGTCACCGAGGCCATTTGAAAAAAACAGAGCGAAAACCTTTCCGTTGATTTTCAAGACCAAACTCCTTTTTTTCAAATATGCTCGGTAGATTGAACGAAGAATTCAAAGCCTGACAATCTGATTTTTTCATGAAAATCAAAGAACACAGGAATTCTGACACCCAAAATCTCCCAATCATGTCTACCAATAGAAGAGACTTTCTAAAAACCGGAGCCACGGCAGCCTTAGGGCTTTCAGGCTTCACGCTCATTTCCCCCTCTGTCCTTGGCAAGTCCATGGGCTATGTGGCCCCATCGGACAAAGTCAATCTTGCCTGCATCGGTATCGGCAACCGGGGCAATGAAATCATCAAAGAACTGAACAAAACCGGCCTGTGTAACATCGTCGCACTTTGCGATGTGGACATGGGCGCCAAGCAGACCTTGGAGGTGATGAATATGTTTCCTCAGGCGAAAAAGTACCAGGATTTCCGAAAGATGTTTGATGAGATCGGGGGAGAGTTTGATGCAGTTAGCATTGCTACGCCGGACTTTTCGCACTTCCCTGCTACCATGATGGCTTTGGCCGAGGGCAAGCATGTCTATGTAGAAAAACCGATGGCGCGCACTTTCCAAGAGGTCGATCTCATGATGGCTGCTGCCAAAAAATACCCAAAACTGGCTACCCAAATGGGTAATCAGGGCCATTCCGAAGGCAATTACTTCCAATTCAAAGCTTGGAAAGAAGCGGGCATTATCAAAGATGTGACCGCGATAACTGCACACATGAACAGCCGCCGCCGTTGGCATGGTTGGGATCCAAAAATCAACAAGTTCCCGACACCCGAACCGATTCCTTCTACTTTAGATTGGGATGTATGGACCAGCCAAGCCCAGCCTCATGGCTTCCACAAGGACTTCCACAACGGACAGTGGAGATGCTGGTATGACTTCGGAATGGGCGCCTTGGGTGACTGGGGAGCGCACATCATCGACACGGCACATGAATTTTTGGAATTGGGTTTACCTTACGAAGTCAATCCCGTAAAGCTGAGCGGACACAATTCTTTCTTCTTCCCGATGTCCACCACCTTGGAATTCAAATTCCCTGAGCGTGGCGCCATGCCTCCATTGACCATCACGTGGTACGACGGCTTGGATAATATCCCTTCTGTGCCGGATGGCTATGGGGTATCGGAATTGGATCCAAATATCCCACCACCAAGCAACGGTCAGATCCAACCGGCAAAACTCAATCCGGGTAAAATCATTTATAGCAAAGAACTCACTTTCAAAGGAGGCTCACATGGCAGTACGCTTTCGATCATCCCTGCTGAAAAGGCAAAAGAGTGGGAATCCAAGCTTCCTGTGGTACCTCAAAGCCCATCCAACCACTTTGCCAACTTCCTGAAAGCATGTAAAGGCGAAGAAAAAACCAGATCACCTTTTGAGATTGCAGGTCCACTGAGCCAGGTATTCTGTCTTGGAGTCATGGCACAGCAGATGGGTGTGAAGTTGGAGTTTGACAGAGAGACTAGACAGATCACCAACAATCCACTCGCTAATCAGGTCTTGGCAGGCATGCCTCCAAGGAAGGGTTGGGAAGAGTTTTATAGAGTCTAGAGTCAAGAAGCAATAGACTAGATTTTAGTAGTAAGACCGCTAGAGATATCTGGCGGTTTTTATTTTTCACGAGGTGAAGTTCTAAAAATCTGACAGCCTTTATTAAGAGGAACTTAATTAAGTAGTAGAATAACATTACAACTTTAGCACCTTTCGACTTTTCAACCTACTTCTCCAATCGCTCCAACCGCTCCAACAACGGCGGATGGGAATAATTTACAAAGACATACCATGGGTGGGGATTGAGATTGCTGAGGGTTTTGACGGAAAGGGTTTTTAAAGCCTCAGCTAAAGGTCTCCCTTCAAAAGTAGTCTTGGCATATTCATCCGCCTCAAATTCATTTTTGCGACTGAGCCAGTTCATCCCGATGCCAAGCACCATAGAAATCGGGGCGAATAGCATGGTAAACCCGATGATGTTCAATTCAGCAGACCAAGCAGCTCCGCCAAGCGCTGCACTCATTTGTTCGGAAAAGATAAACTGAGCAAGCAAAAAGAGCATTAATCCCACTTGCAGGACGGAAAGCACCATACTCCAAAGGATATGTTTTTTCTTGTAATGCCCGATTTCATGAGCCAATACTGCGACCAGTTCATCCGGTGGATGCTGCTCTAGGAGTGTGTCATACAGGACTACTTTTTTCCTTTTCCCAAAACCAGAAAAGAACGCGTTGGCTTTTGAGGAGCGTTTGCTTCCATCCATGACGAAGATATTCTTAAGGGGAAAATCTACAGATTGAGCGTACTGAACGATTTTTTGCTTGAGCTCGCCATCTTCTAAGGGAGTCAATTTGTTGAATAAAGGCAAAATCCAAGCGGTGTAGAAAAGGTTGATCCCTACCATGAACACGGAAGCTACCAGCCAAAACTGCCACCAAAAATCCTGGCCCATTTGATGAATCAACCAAAGAAAAACCATCAATAGCGCTCCTCCAACCACTATTGAGAGTACATATCCTTTTACTTTATCACTGAAAAAAGTCCTGAGGTTGGTTTTATTAAACCCATACTTCTCTTCGATCACAAAGGTCGAATAGTAATCAAACGGCAGACTCATCAGGTCGGAACCGACAAAGACCAACCCGAAGAACACCAACGATTTGATCAGAGGACTAAATCCAAACTCAGCTACCCAGGTATCGATGGCCCCAAACCATCCTTGGGTAATAAAAATCAGTGTAAACACAAAGGAGAATGTGCCAGCAATAAATTTAAATCGATAGTTTTCCTTTTGATAGGCTTTTGCCTCCTTTAATTTGGCCTCATTCAAGTATTCCGAAAGGGTATCAGGTATGTCAGGCACAGGATTTTTGGCATTCAAATAGCCCAGCGTTTTTCGCAGCAGATACCCAAAAACCAACACCCCGATCAGGAGGTATTTCAAACTTTCTGCACTCATACGCTAATTTAGAATTTAGGACAAGGGAGGATCGTATCCCGTCGAGAGGGTTTCCCTTGATAACTGTTGGGAAGGGTCCAAGATAAACTCAACTCATGAGCTCCACCTGATTGGATACCCAACTGAGAGACCGTGTAGTCAAAACTGTATCCGATATTTAATCCACTGAGGAGATTAACCCCCACCATCATGACAATGGCATCGCGGTTACTTTGATTTTCCACTGGTTTGTAAGGAAGACCTCGATACCAAAGGCCAAAAACTATCGGCTCTACATAGAAGTACGCTCCCAAATCCAACTGCTCAAATGGCCCTTGGCGCTTGTAATTGACCGTAGGAGTAAAATAGCGTTGACGTCGAATGTGGGTAAAATCACTTCTCATGCTGCCTTCCCCAAGAGAAATACGGTAACCTGCATGAAAAGATAATTTCATAGGTAATGGGCTGATCCCATCTATAAAGGATTGATTGGGCTGATTGACATGGTGCGCAGAGAGTCCAGCCCATGCATTTTCAGTAAAAAATAATCCTCCAACTGAAAGAGAGAGCATGCTCACTGGATCTCCAAGACCGGGTATGTCTCCAGGCCAGTTGATCAGATTGCCAAAAGGATCGACTGGATTGATGTTATTGGCAAAAACCAGACTTTCGTAAAAACCTATCTCCCTCCGGATATAAGAAGCTTGAAATCCGGGTCTGAAATAGACATTATCTGCCAATTTCAATTCGTAAGAATACAATGCCGAAATAGTAGTGGATCTTAATTTGGCCGCGCCTTCCGTATCCTGCATCACATGCAC
>CALRRX020000096.1:0-8691 GCA_943370675.1 Reyranella massiliensis 521
GATCGCAATGTTAGGATTTACAGGTTCTTCGACTTTTGGCTCGATTTCTTCATCATCCTTACAGCTTGTAGCTCCCCAAATCAGAAGACCCAAGAGCATAATTCTGAACAAATATTTTGTACTCATATAGATAGATTATAGACTAAGGGTAAACGGGTGATCTTTGGGTCTTGTTTTTTAATAAGTAAGGAAATTTCTTCTTTAGAATGAAGAACCAAATGAAACGTCGTGTAACTGACTATCAAGCAATTTTCCTTTTTCGCATTTCAATACGCGGTAAGGGAATTTGCGCAGGAGTTCATGGTTATGAGTGGCCATCAAGATTGCAGTTCCTTGTTTGTTGATTTCTTGGAAAAGTTTAAAAATGCCATCGGCTACATCTGGGTCAAGATTTCCTGTTGGTTCATCCGCTAAAAGAATAGAAGGATTGTTGAGCAAAGCTCTTGCAATCACAATTCGCTGCTGTTCACCTCCCGAAAGCTGATGCGGCATTTTATTCAATGCTTCCACCAATCCTACTTGAATCAAAACATCGCTGATTCTTTCTTTTATTTTGAGAGAATCTGTCCAGCCAGTTGCCTTGAGCACAAACGTGAGATTTTCGCTTACAGATCGGTCGGTGAATAGCTGGAAATCCTGAAAGATGATTCCAATTTTCCTTCGGAGATAAGGGACTTCTTTGTTTTTGATTTTTGAAAGGTTGTATCCCACTACTTCTGCATGTCCGGATTTTAGAGGCAGATCGGCATAGAGTGTCTTGAGTAGGGAACTTTTTCCACTGCCTGTTCTGCCGATCAGAAATACAAACTCATGCTTTTCCACAGCAAAATTGACATCAGTGAGGACGGGATTTTCTCCCTGAAAAATAGTGGCCTGTGTCATGGACAACACGGGATGGGTACTGAAATCCATTGGTTTAGAGATCTAGTTTTTGAAGTTTTCCAAAAGGAAGGTTTTTGATAAGTTCCTCGAGCTTTTCTTCTTTGCCTTCCAATCCAAATTTCTCTACACTTTTCAGTGGTCTGTCAGCTCTGAAGTAAGCCACGAGTACAAAATTTTCATCCCTAATCTGAATGTAGTCGGGGATTTTTGCTTTTCCTTTTACTTTGATGATGTACATAGTTTGGAATTGAAAAAGAGGCTGAATCTTTTCAGAGACAGCCTCTTGTGAGGTTTATTTGCCTGCTGCTTTGGCATGATCAGCAAGGAATTGCGCCAATCCCGAATCTGTCAATGGATGCTTAAGCAAGCCTGTGATTACTTTAAGCGGACAAGTAACTACGTCAGCTCCGAGCTCTGCACATTTGATCAGGTGCATGGTGTGGCGCACAGATGCTGCTAGAACTTCCGTGTTGTAGCCATAGTTTTGATAAATGTGAACTATCTGTGCGATGAGATCCAATCCATCGAAGGAAATGTCATCTAATCTGCCAATGAATGGAGAGACGTAAGAAGCTCCAGCCTTTGCGGCCAAAAGTGCCTGTCCTGAAGAGAAAATCAGGGTGCAGTTCGTGCGGATTCCTTCACTGTGGAAATATTTGATGGCTTTGACTCCTTCTCGGATCATTGGGATTTTCACCACGATTTTGTCGTCGATTTTTGCCAGCTCTTTTCCTTCGCGGATCATTCCTTCGTAGTCTGTCGCAATCACCTCTGCGCTCACTTTGTCATCCACGATGTCACAGATGGCTTTGTAGTGAGCCTTCACATTGGCATCACCGGTGATGCCCTCTTTGGCCATCAAAGAAGGATTGGTAGTCACACCGTCCAAAACGCCTAGATCATAAGCTTCGCGGATTTCATCCAGATTGGCAGTGTCGATAAAGAATTTCATATGTGTACAATTTGGTTTTTAAAGGTCATATGGAATCTTGCACTTTTAAACGTCATCAAGGTTGGTGAGATTTAGACAAGTGCTCGATTTCATATAAATAGGTTTTGGTTAAGAATATCGATCAAATAGGGCTCTAAAAGAGTTTTCAAGCCTGTTGAACAAAGTTAGAAGATTAATCAGGAATAGGTAGCCGCTATGGGAGAGGATTTTGGAAAATGCGGACAAAAAAAGAGGCGACATCGCACCGCTACAACTGCCTACCCTTGCTTCCTTCCGGACCTGGGGGATTCAGCAGGAGCTGGTCGTGTCGCCGGTGCAAAGGTAAATCAAAATTCAGGCAAAGCAAGGGTAGTTTTAGAATTTGGGTTTAGTGGTCAGGAAATCAAGCGCTAAAAGTTTTACCTTCGTCATGTCAAACACCTACAAGGAATACAAATCACCTATGAAAAAAACGTTCCTGATTACCTCATTGGCAGCCATTTTAGTCGGTTGTGCCGAGCAAAATAGTCACTATCAGTTTCAGGTAGCTGATCTTGAACCTAATCTGATTACGCTTTCTTCTGATGAATTTATGGGAAGAATGCCTTTTACAGAGGGAGAAAAAATCACCACCTCCTTTTTGGAAAAAGAGTTCAAAAACATGGGTTTAGAGCCTGGAAACGGCGATTCCTATTTCCAGGACGTTCCCATGGTGTCCATTACCAGCAGTCCATCAGAAAAGATGGAATTCAAAAGTACTCAAGGTTCTTTAAGCGCTGAAGGCTTGAAGGATTTCGTGATCTGGACTCAGCGTACTGATAGCTTGGTGACTGTGGAAAATGCAGAAATGGTCTTTGCAGGTTTTGGAATCGTAGCTCCTGAGTACGGTTGGAACGATTATAAAAACTTGGACGTCAAAGGCAAAATTGTAGTAGTTCTGGTCAATGATCCTGGATTTGGGACAGAAGATGCTTCTATTTTCAAGGGAAATACCATGACTTACTATGGACGCTGGACATACAAATATGAAGAGGCCGCGCGTCAGGGAGCCTTAGGTTGTCTGATTGTACACAATACCATCCCAGCAGGGTATGGATTTAATGTGATCCAAAATAGCTGGAATGCATCCAAACTCTACCTCGATGATAGAGGGCAGGAGAAGTACAAGCTTGGTTTTGAAGGTTGGATTACGCTTCCAACTGCCAATAAGCTCTTTGAACTTACGGGCATGAAGGAGTCTGAATTGCTTGCAAAAGCAAGAAAGCCAGAGTTTGAACCTATCGCCTTAGGCATCACGGCAAGTGCATCCATCCAAGTAAAAGCTGAATACAACGTGTCCCAAAATGTGGTGGCCAAAGTAACTGGAAAATCTAAGCCTGAAGAAGTCATCATTTACTCCGCGCATTGGGATCATTTGGGGATAGGGAAACCTGATGAGACAGGTGATACGATCTACAATGGTGCACTGGACAATGCTTCAGGCACCGCTGCGCTTTTGGCTCTTGCCAAAGCCTTCAAAACGGACGCTCAGCCGGAGCGAACAGTCGTTTTTCTGGCAGTGACCGCTGAGGAGCAGGGACTTTGGGGCTCTGCCTACTATGCCCAAAACCCGATTTTCCCCAAGGAAAAAACAGTAGCTAATATAAATATGGATGGCATCAACCCTTATGGTAAAATGAAAGATGTCTCCATCATTGGCGTAGGCCAGTCCGAAATGGAAGATTTACTCAATGTGGAGTTGGAGAAACTCGGACGCTACAGTGCTCCAGAACCTAATCCGGTGGCAGGTTACTACTTCCGCTCAGACCATTTCAACTTTGCCAAAATCGGGATTCCTGCACTCTATTTCGGTACCGGAATCGATCATGTGGAAAAGGGAAAAGAATACGGAAAGCAGCTACAAGATGAATACACCGCACAGTATTACCACAAAGCATCTGACCAATACGATCCTTCCCGCTGGAACCTAGACGGAGCGGTGGATGATGTCCAGCTTCTTTACAATGTGGGGAAAAGCCTCTCTAACTCCGACAAATGGCCTGGATGGAAAGAAGGCTCGGAGTTTAAAGCTGTAAGAGATGGCTATATGAAGAAATGAGCGATGATCCGATGATCAATTACCAATTATCAATCCCAAATGGTAGGAATCACCTGGAAATTGAGTTGGATAATTGATAATGCCCTCTCCTAAAAATGCAAAATCTGATAATTCATAATTGAAATTTGAAAAGCCAGCTTCGATAGAGGCTGGCTTTTTTACTGGTTAACTTCCAATTGTTTTCCTGTTATACAGAACTCAATTAATACCTCCCATTGGAGTGGCTGCCCATATAGGCTCCCCACTTTATAGGAGTAGTAATGGGAATATCTGTCTTTAATAAATTGATTCTCAATCCGTCAAAAGAAAAGGTATGGTACAAGTTGTTGCTATGGCAAAATACAATGTCAAGGACCTGATCCCCATCCAAATCGCCAATCCAAGGTGTAGAAGAAATATTATTACCGGCAAGAGGGATCAATAAGTCGTTTTTTATTCCACCTTGCTTAAAATCAAGGATAGAAATTGTGGTATAAAAAGTCTTTCTACTCAAGGCATCTATCCTTTGCCGATTATCACTGATAAGCACCTCATCTATGCTGTCATTATTGGTGTCGACCACCAAAGGAGATGTGGATTGAAAATTGCCAAACTGCTGTGTGTACTTTATTTTTCCTTTGGATCCATCGATCATCGCATAGACACAGGTTGAAAAATCAGGCCATACCCCCAAACTGGCATTGACAAATACGTCTGGTGTCTGATCATCAGTAAATCGACCCACAGCCGGGGTACTGTAGATCTCTGTACCCGGTAGATTGACTTTCCAGAGTTGTTTTTTAGTGAGGCCATCAATGGCGTATACTATGCCTTCTACTGCATTGGCCACGATGTCATCCTTTCCATCGCCGTTGAGATCGACCCACACTACGGGAGCAATGAATCCGTTGGTTTTGCTTTCTGCAAGGACCTGCGCTTTATCGAGGGATCCTTTGAGAATATCCCGAAGGCTGACCGAGTAGAGATGCCCGCCTATTGTCTCTCCTCCTGTCCCAAATACCACTTCGATCTGATCGATGGTAGTATGATGGGATAACGTGAGGGAGTGGTAAGTCTCTTTTTTGTCAGGCGTGGTTACTTCTTTGATTATTTTACCATTGGTAGAGTCAAGGATCAGAATTTTCCCTGCTGGCCTATCGGGATCAAATGGTTTTTTGTAGACATCTCCTCCATTGGTAACGATCAGGTCTGGTATAGCATCGCCTGTCAAATCGGGAAGCAGTTGGGGATTGTAAAAATTGAAATAATTCACCTGAGCTTGACCTTCTAGTTGATTGTCGACCATGAAATCCCAAATCAGCACACCGTCTTTGCCTGAAATGGCCTGAAGTGTCGAAGATCTGCCGCCGATTACCACATCGTCTACGCCATCCCGGTTGATATCAAGAAAAGTCGGTGAGCCATAGATTTGATCGGTTGCTGGTCTTTTCCATAGGGTTTCGCCCGTTTTGCCGTCGAGTGCGATAATGCCGGTGTCTGTAGCCTCAAACTCAATTCCACCGGCACCTAGTACAATATCCAAAATCCCATCACCTGTCAAATCCCTTGTCCTCGGTGAAGAAAGTGTTCCTAAGTTGGGTAATTGAACGGACCAAGCCAACCCGTTTGCTCTAGGTCTTTTATTCACAGATTCTAATGATGTGAAATCAATGAACCCAAAAAGAAGTAGGAGCAGACTTCCTTTCGAAAAAAATACAAAAGCTCCCAAAATTTTCTTTGTACCCACCATTTATTCATTCAGCTCAGCTTAAAAGTAAAACTATTTGTGGACATAAGCATCCAAAATAAATGGGGTGATGAACAGCAGGGGAAATGCGAGTGCAAGGCTAAAAACTCCTTATTTCAAATTCAAAATGTTGAAACTGCCTCTTGTAGTTTCCCATTGGATAAAATACAGCTTAGCTCATATTTCCTTGTGTTGCTGTAGGGGAGAAGAGAAACTAGGGTCAGAGAAATAACAGTAGAGAAGCTGAAGAATCCAAAGTAAAACTTAGATAGAATTGACTGAACCGGAAGGCTTAATCTAGTTGATCAAGTTACTTTTATCCCCCATTTGACCAGCAGCCCTGGCAAACCTTGTAAATCAAATCTTGCTCCTTTGATTCGGTTTATCTCCGGATCAATCCGGTAATGCATAGCGTCACGGAAGTCGGCTTTTTCCAAATTAGTACCGTCGAAAACAGCCCCGCTGAGGTCTGTGCCTTGAAAATTGGCTTCTTGCAGTTCGGATTGGGAAAAATCTGCCTCCAGCATGCGGCTGTTGGTGAATTGGGATTTTTTGAGTTTTAGGTTGAAAAAATTACAGTAATCCAACTGACATTGGTCAAAATGAAACTCCATTAGAAAGGCATTGGCAGTATTAAAGTGTACTCCCAATACTTTGCATCGGTCAAACTTGACATTCTGAAAACTCACCTTAAAGACCTTGGCATTGCTCAGGTCACAGTCTCGAAAAGTGCAGTTTTCGAAACTGGATCCATGGAAGTTCAAATTTGAAAAGTTGCAGGCTACAAAAGTGCATGATACATATTCTCCTGACTCAAAATCGGAGGCAAGTAGGTTTTGAAAGGTTAAGTTTGAGGTATAGCCCATTTTTAAATTTTTATTTCAATTACCAATGATCAATTACCAATGATCAATTACCATACTTGATAATTGAGTTTGGTCATTGATCATTGAAAATTTTACAATCCCGCCAAATCCCATTTTCTGATCGTTTCTTTAATCAATCCGGCCACCTTGGCATTGACTTTTTGGAAGTACTCTTTCGCCTGTTTTTCGTCAAAATTGGGATAGCCTTGTCCTTCTTGATACAATCCGATGGAAGAAGGAAAGGGAACTGCTGCATAGGTTCCAGGCTTTGGGTAGGCGGTGGCTTGGTCTGGATTGTAGCGCTCCTTGTGCACCAACGTGGGATCGATCGCCTGGATATACGCTGTCTCATTTAATCCTGCATGTCCTCCGTCTTCCTTGAATACTTCCAGTGTCACATCGGAGGCATACGACCACCAGTTGATGACCAAAGTGCGAACTCCAAGTTCATTGGCGACGTCTGCCGCGACTTTTTGGAGTACAGCAGTTTGTCCACCTCCATGTCCATTGAGGATGATGATGTTTTTGAATTTGTTTTTTGCAAGGCCTTTCAAAATATCTCTGATAAAAGGAGCATAGGCTTCTTCGGTGATTTGAAATGCACCGGGATAGGCTGCCATGCTTCCTGTGATTCCATAGTTCAACGTCGGGGCGATCATCGCATTCAGTTCACCGGCAATGGCTTTTGCCATAGCAAAAGGTGCCGTATTATCTGCCCCGTTATTGACTACACCATGAGGTTCGAGGGTGCCCGTAGGAAGGAGTACGGTATTGATTTTCCCAGGGACAAACTCGGCAAACTCCATCCAGTTGATCCGATCCATTTCGCGGGTGGAAGGAGATTGGGCAAAAAGCCCAGCAGATACAATGAAAAAGAGGAGTAACGCAACAAATGACTTCATAGCAGGTGGTTTTGGGTTCAATTTAAAATAATCCCTTTTCAACTGGTGAGATTTTTTGCGGAAAGCGAATTCAGAGCATCTGATCCACCTACCCAAAAAAAATATTTCCATTTTTTTTCAAAAGTCCAAAATCCAATCCTACAGCTGACTCCGTAATTCCTTCCAAATCACGTCAGGCGTTGATTTTTCCATGGAAACCTAAACTGAATTTTAACCTAAACACAAGCCAAAAATGAACAAAGAACTTTTCAAACCTCAGGGTTTGATTCAAAAAGCCGACAGAAGGCAGTTTCTCAAAATGGGATCGCTGACTGTGGCAGGCGCAGGACTACTACTGATGGGTTGTAACGATGAAGACAACATGATGCCCTCCATGCCGGGCAAGGTCAATCTGGGTTCGGGTGATGTAGGCATCCTCAACTATGCGTATGCGCTCGAGCAGCTGGAGGCGGCTTTTTATGCCGAGGTAATGAAGGGAGGCTATTTTGCCAATGCAAATGCAGAAGAGAAAACCATCATGGGGGATCTTGAAAAGCATGAGAGAGCCCATCGCGAGTTTTTCAAAGCAGCGCTGGGCGCCAATGCCATCGGAAGTCTGGAAGTGGATTTTAGCAGTATCGATTTCAATAATAGAACTTCCGTGTTGGCTGCGGCAAAGACCTTTGAAGACTTGGGAGTGGCTGCTTACAATGGTGCAGGGCAGTTTTTGACCAATGTAGACCTCTTGCTGATCGCAGGAAAAATCGTCTCCGTGGAGGCGCGTCATGCAGCAGCAATTCGTGATCTGATCAATCCTAATTCAGTGGATTTTGCAGGGGATGATCTGATCGATGCCAATGGCTTGGAGCGAACACTGAATTTTCAGCAGGTGCTGACTGCCGCTAGCACTTTTGTCAAGACTGAAATCGACTTCAGCCAACTTCCCCGCTAATTCTTAATCCTTAAACCAAGAAATCATGAATTTGATCAACTTATTGGACAGCATTTGTCCCGATACCAAAGATGCAGAAGCCAAAGACCGATTTTATTCCCGAAGGGATGCATTCCGTCAGTTTGGGGATTTTGGAAAAAAAGTTGCCCTTGCAGCCGTACCTCTTTCCGTGCTTAATACCATCCCTCATGTGGCCAAGGCCGATACAGCTTCCCTGATCAATGTGCTCAACTATGCGCTCACTTTGGAGCATTTGGAGTACCGTTATTATCAATTGGGATTGGATTCTGGTGTGGTAGCAATGGCCGAAAGGCCAATCATCCAGAAAATCCGAGACCACGAATTGGCTCACGTG
>CALRRX020000097.1:0-8640 GCA_943370675.1 Reyranella massiliensis 521
TCCACTTTGCAGTGGAGAAAAACTAAACCTGGAAAATCGAGAAATTCGAAAATCCTAACATCCTTAATTCGTTGATAATTGGATGTGGAATTTCTTAACCGGGCTTCAGTATTGATGAATTCCGAAATATCAATCTGAAAAACATTGAGTTGCTCAGGCTGGATTTCGTTGGAAGGCTTTTTTGAAAAACCAAATTGGTTAACATCCTCTCCCTTTGGAAGAGCGCCAAACAAAACTGAGAAGAAAACGATCCCTAAGAACCATTTCATAATTTTACTCACAGGTTGAGGAGTTTTCAGTTGTTGTTTCAAAATCACTTAAATAGATCCGAGGAATCATTGCCAAAACGGCGCGCAAAGTAAATAAGTTTCCGTCAATTAAATTTAATAATTCATGTTCATTTTTTTGAAAATATCAAGGTCCGCTTTACTACTAGATTTTAAAGGAATAAAATTAAAAAGCGTCTTATTATTTCCACTGATTGAACATAGCGTATAATTTCCGCTCATTCAACACAATGCTTCTACGACATTGATTCTCTAACCCGGAAGAAGGGAAATAGTTTTTCTCTCATAAAATACCAGGGTCTGATAACTCTACATTGGGAAGAATTTATACTTTTGCGCAGTTTTTATCATTCATGAACTGGAAAAATCACATCATCTCGATTGGTTTTCTACTCCTACTTTTCGTGGGTGTCAATTCAATTGATTTAAACACCCAAATAATTCAGGGAGAAACCAAAGAACAAGTTCAGTTTAATGCTCCCTTTACTTCTCTCAGTTCCATTCTCCCCATAGAACCTCTTCCAAACTTTCACTTGAGAGGCAATGGAAGTGGGGAAACATCTTCATCCTTATTTCAATGGGCTGACCTAAACAGAGGTAATGTTTTTTCAAAGCATGAAATTGCCTATCAGATCATTCAAAGCCATTGGATTAGTCAACGGTTACCCTTTTCAACCAATAAGCTCTTTTTAAAACACGGGGTCCTTATCATTTAGGGAAAAGATTTTTTGAGCCTTACCAAAGCACCTTAAGTCGGTGCAATCTAACCCTGTTTAAATCAATCCTTTCGAATGAAAAAACACTATCTGGCGATGGTGGCTGGCATTCTTTTGTGCTGGTCGAATGCCTTTGGAGTTCCTTTTGAGGACTCCGACTCCCTAAAAAATGAAAGCAAATCACTTCAGGATTTGCTAAAAGTAGATACTGGAAGAGGTCAATTATCCTTTAATCTTTATGGAGATTTTGGATACGTGTATGGGCCACAAAAGACATATACCCTTTATGATCCGATTTTCCGGGATACTGTGACTTCATATGGTAGAAGAGATTACACCAGTTATCCTCTTTATGCCAATCAATTTTCTCTTTCGTACGCCTTCATTCAGGCTCAATATGAAATCGAAAATAAATTTAAGTTTAAGCTTGCCTTCCATACCGGTCATATTGTAGACG
Organism: Reyranella massiliensis 521; assembly: GCA_943370675.1. GTDB lineage: Bacteria > Bacteroidota > Bacteroidia > Cytophagales > Cyclobacteriaceae > Algoriphagus. The sequence continues at coordinate 1,461 of CALRRX020000097.1, forward strand.
CCTTGTATTTGGAGGAAACACCCTCCACAAAAATTATCCGTGAACTTTCATTCTATTATCATTTAAATCCAAAGTGGGCTTTGGAAATAGGAATTTTCCCTTCCTATTTCGGGGCGGAAATCGTGCTCAACAAAGAAAATTTACACGCAACAAGAGCTTACATTGCAGATTTCACACCGGATTATGAAGCAGGAATCAGGCTTCACTATAAACCGAATGAGTTCAACACCTTCTCTGCAATGCTTCTTAATGGTTGGCAGGTAATCAAAGAAACCAACTCCACCAAGGCACTTGCATTGACTTGGACTTTGAACAAGCCCGGAAAAATTGTAGGTAACTGGAATTGGATGTTTGCCGATGAGCAACCTCTATCAGCTCCAAAACCCCTGTTCCGACATTATCAAAATGCCTATTTCAGAATTTGGCTTAGCGAACGTTGGCTTATCCTTCCTGTAATGGACGTGATGGTCGAAAAATCAGCAAATCCTGAAATCACAAAATGGAATAAAATTATTGCCCCGGCATTTTCTGCCAGATACGGCATTAACAATCATTTTGGTGTTGCCGGAAGGTATGAGTATATCTATGATCCTAAAAGCTTAATTCCGGAATTAAAAACCGGTACGCCCAATGGGTGGCAGTCAAATGCCGTTACGTTAACGTTCGAATATCTGCCTTCAAACTTGGTTACATTTAGACTTGAGGGAAAATATGGGGTTAATAAAGATGCAGTTTTCCGAAATGGTAGCAACCAAATGGTAAAGGAAGATTGGTATGGAATTGTAAGTACGTCTTTTAACTTTTAGCATCAGGATAAAAAAGGCAGATGGTCATCGGCTATCTGCCTTTTTTTAGTTTTGCCCAATGCCTACTCTTTGATAAATAAAGTTGTCAATTCTTAAGCAATGATGGGGAATTCCTGCTTTTCCTCAATCTTTTAGCATAGCAGGATGCATAAAAAAAGGTAAATGAAGTCGAAAATTGGATGGTCTAATGCTGAAGGAATCCATCAGCTCTATTGATATCCGATGCGGTATGCTTTTGAAAACGTTTTTCAAATCCCGCATCTTCGGTCTTCATCCATACATCCCAAAAGGTAAAATACAATCCATAATTGCAACGGTACTTGAGGTGATGCATGTCGTGATGGGTAGCCCCAACCATCCATCTCAAAAGTGGAGATTTTAGTGCCCAAGTTGGATAGACTTCTACTCCGGCATGATTGATTACAGCGGTGATCGACATCGTAATCAAGAGCGCAATCAGCACAAAAAAGTGCATGGGTAGAAAAAGGACCAACACGGGCAAGAAGATGGCTTGTAATCCAGCTTCAATGGGATGAAAAGAAAAAGAGGTGAATGAGCTTGTGTACAGACTATTGTGATGGATGTGGTGAAAATGCCGGATCACCTTGGGCTGATGCATCCAGCGATGCAGCCAATAGTAATACGTTTCATGAATGAATAGCGCAGCGAAATAGCTGGATGGAATCCAAAACACATCCCACCAAGTAAGTTCAGTGTACAGTTGCGAGATTCCTTTTTGCCAAAAAATCAACATCACAGCACCTGCCACAGCAAAGATGATCGCTCCCAAAAACGAATACCAAATTTCGGTTTTTACTTGTGGCAATCTGATTTGTTCATGAAGCCTTCGATAAGGCATCTTTTCCCCAAGCTGCATGTAAACTGCCTCGTGGTAAATCCAGGCAAGGGCCAAATACCTTAAGAAAATCCCGGCAAGCAGGATGCTGAAAATGACAAGGAAGTTTTTGGGTTGGGTATAATCAGTGGATAGAAGCCAGTCGAGATTGAAATCCATGTGGGTATGCTAATTACTCCAACGTAACAACATTGGAAAAACAAGGTTCGGTAAATCGTGAAAATGCTTGATAAAAGTAGGATGCTTAAGAGCAATTAGAGTCCCAAGGATAGTGGGAGGGACCCAAAATGACTTCAGACTCTGAGAATCTTTTCCATCTTTTTGCCTTTTGCCAACTCGTCTACCAACTTATCCAACTGCCGGATTTTCTGCATGAGGGGATCAGCAATTTCCTCTACCCGATACCCACAAATCACCCCAGTGATCAGTGAGGCTTTGGGGTGGTAGAAAGGTGACTCGGCAAAGAAGGTTTCGAAGTCCTTTTTGAGATCGATTTGATTTTGAAGTCCTGCCAAATCATAGCCCGTCAACCAGCAAATGATCTCATTTACTTCAGCTTTGGTTCGTCCTTTTCGTTCAGCTTTAGCCACATAATGTGGGTAGACGCTGGCGAAAGCCATTTTAAAGATTTTATGATTCTCCATGGTTCAGTGAAGGATAGTCGAACCCTAATTTGACTTTTAAAAATTCTCCAAGCTTGAATCTTTCTGAGTTTTAAATTAAGCCTTCACCCAGCTCAGCATATTTTTTGAAATTGTCCAAAATGGCCTGCCAACCGTTTTGCTGTAGTTCGAGAGAGTTTTCAGTCTCGGGATCAAAAGTCACTTTGACCTCAGTCTGTCCGTCGATTTCCTGAAATTCCACCTGACAAACTCTTCCGCCAAACTCATAGCTGTAGGATTTAAGAGGTTGTACATCGAGGTAAACTGCCTCAAAGTCAAACCCAAAGCTGCCGTCTCTCGCTTCCATTCTGGCGAAGTATTTCCCTCCGACCTGCATGTCATTGGATGCGGCAGGGCAGTGCCAACTCTCATGTGCAAAATTCCACTGAGTGATGTGCTCCGGCTGGGTATATTTTTCCCACACTTTTTCTATAGGAGAGGAGACAAGGGCCTGGACGGTGATGGTGGGAAGAGACATGGGAAGACGGATGGGAAAAGGTGGAAATTGAAGATGATTGATTTGAAAGAAAGCAAGCCTTGAATTTATATAAATTCCAAAGTAAAGCCTCAGCTCATTTCAATAAAGAAATCACGACTGAGCATCTTCGAAAATGAAGCTATTATTTTTCCTAATCAATGGAAAAACCGCCTACCTCAACCCACTTCAAAGAAATAGACGACCAGCATTCTAGCAATCGATTCCCCCATATTGACGGGATTGTGCTCTATTCGGCCGTCAAAAAGCATGGAATCTCCCTCGTGTAGTATGATCTCCTGATCCCGAAAAACGTACCGTACCGAGCCCGAAATCATGTATTTGTACTCAAAGGCTTCCGTTTTCACAAAGTCTCGCTGGGCTCCTGGCTGGATTTCCAACAAGACAATGTCGATAGTACAAGCATTTACTTTTTTGGTGAAAATCCGAAAATACTCATAGCCTGAGGCGGGTTCTTTCTCAAAGCGCTGGTAATCCTCTTTTTGCTGAATCAGAATTTTTCCCTCTTTTCCATAGAAATTCAGGTCATTGAAAAACTCGTCCAAACCCACCTCCAATGCCTTAACAATCTGAATCAAAACCAGTAGCGAAGGGATCGTCCGGCTGTTTTCAATCTGCGAAATCAGTCCCTTGGTCACTCCTGCCCGATCTGCTACTTCCTGAAGGGTAAGGTTTCTGTCTTTACGAATACTCTTGAGCTTGTTACTGATCTGAACGATTACTTCCTGTTCCATGAAATAAAGAGTGGGGCTTTAGGAGAGTAAACTAATGAAAAATTGGTGAATTGAATTTCTAAAATATTCTTCCTGAAACACGCTTTTATGAATACGCTTTGCGAAACAAGTTCTTAGAAATGCGCTTCGCGAAAGATGCCATACTAAATAATTCTCCCCACGTTTGGTGAAATAGGGCAATTGAAAATTCAGTTTTTCACAAAAACTTCCACCTTCCAATCCCTTATTTCAAACGACGAAGTCGTGATTATTTCAACTGTATTTCAAGAGCATTTCAATACTATTTGCACTCTATTTCCATCTTATTTCCACTGTATTTCAGCTTAAGCCCAAAGATTTATCCTCCTCATTCCCCCATTCCAGCCACCACTTCTTCGCCCAATCCAAAGGAAAGTGTCATCCCGTTTCCTCCCATTCCATTGACGATGGTGACTACCTCGTTGATTTGCTGAATCCATTCGGTGGCCCCGTTGGTCATTTTCGGATAGATCCCATGCCAAGCTGAATCGATGTTCCAATCTTTGAATTGGGCGAATCCTTTCAGAAAATCCAAAATCATCCGATTCACATCCTCCCGATCAAAAGGGGAGAGGTCCAGCCCATATTCATGACTGTCGCCGATGGTGAGTTCGCCGAGGCCGTTTTGGGAGACCATCACGTGGATGCCCCAAGAGATTAGATCAGGGTATTTATTGAGGTAGACTTCTTTGAGTTTCTCCAGCGAAGGCGCCACCTGAAATCCCTTGTAGTGGATAAAGCTCAATCCTGCACATAGCGGCGGACCGATTCTCCAATTATCGGGTTGTTTGACCAATCGCATCATTTGAAGCTTACATTTAGTGATCGGAGTAGCCTCGAAAATCTCCGGATACAGCGTCTCAAAATCCGCTCCGCTACACACAAAAATGCGATCAGCAGACCAGCTTTTTTGCCCTGAATACACTGTATTTCCATCTATTCTGCTCACTGCGCGGTTCCAGACAAACTCCACATCGGTCAGACTTTCCAGATACTTGCCTGTTTTGAAAATCGCCTCACGAGGATCTACGATCACCTCTTCCTCTGTCCAAAGTGCTCCCTTCAACCCCCTCGGATTAGCAGCAGGACTTTTCTTTAGTGTTTGCTCGGGATTTAGCAGTTCTGCTGATTTGAGCCCGTTCATGGCAGCGACATATTCTTCTACCACTTGCAGTTCCAAATCAGTGTAGGCTAAGTGTAGGGAACCTGTCTTTTCTGCGAAAAATCCTGCTTTCTCACTCATCTCCAGCCAAATCTCCCTCGATCGGATGGCTCTGTCAAATGCAGGGCCCTGAGGCTGACCGACCGGCCACACCATCCCGAAATTACGCACAGAAGCGCCTTGGGCTTTGGGATGGCGCTCAATCACGGTCACTTTCCAACCCTTGGCATGAAGGGCTCTGGTGATGGACATGCCGACAATCCCGGCACCGATGACGATGGCAGTTTTTTGATTCATAGTGGTTTAAGTAGGGTTAAAGAGGAAGAATGAGGCTTGGTTTTTCGTTTAATTTTGGTTTGGAAGTAGAGAAAAGAGCCCGCGATCAAGACCATGGAAATACTCAGAAAGAGGATGACTGCTTGAGAATAAAAGTGGAGCCAAGAAATGTCTCCAAAGCCTCCCAGTTGACTGGCTACCAAAATGAGGCTGGAACCCAAGTAGCCAAAGCTGTCGACGAGGTACATCAGAAATCCCACATTGCCGCCCGACTGAAGGGTAGCGATGAGTCGGTCAAAAAGCAGGCTGTTGAATGGGATATACGCCATGTAAACACCAGTGCCGACGCCGACCATCCAGTGAAATGGAGAAATCCAGCCTGCATTCAGGCCAAGAGTGCTTAGGATAGACAGTGCAAAGCCGGTGAAAATAATCCAATGATTGAGGAAGAATGCCTGCCTATTGTTTTTGATCAGCACTAGCGAACTCATCAGCACAAGCAAGGCGAGGGTGATCGGAATTTCGGTTTGGGTGAGGAGTTCGGGGGCCACTTTCATGTCCAAGCCTGCCCAGATCTCCATCACAAAATTATCCCGCAAGTCACGCAGCCCCGTGAGCATCATGTACACCAAAATCAATAGCACAATCCCCGGCCAATATTCACTGAAAAATTTCCTTCGCTCTGATACATTCATGGCAGGTCGAGGACTGCGAAGGCGCTTATCCTCCTCACTCGGTTCGGGGATGTGATTGAGCAAAAAAACTCCGCCAAAAAGCAGCGGGAAAAAGATCGCTCCCGTCCAGAAAGGCATCCAATGTTCAGAAACACCGAGATTTTGGATTAGAAATGAGCCTACTGACTTGACCATTCCTGAGGAGAAAATGAAACTCGCTGCCAGCATGCTTCCCATCATTTCGGTAAATCGACGCCCCTCCATATAGTGAAAAACGATACCCCAAATCAATCCCAATGGAAATCCATTGACCAAAAAACAAAGGATATTAAACGGTGATGGCAGGACCGCAAAGCCCAACAAGCCCAGCCAGGAAACCCCGATCAATCCCACAATCAACCAAGCCCTACCTTTCTCCTTGAGCTCTGAAATCATCTTGATCCCGTAAAACTTGCTCGCCATATAGCCTAGGGTCTGCGCCAAGATCAGCCATACTTTCAGATCCAAACCCAGGAAAACTTCCCCTTCAAAGGTGCCCACAGCAAAGGGTTTGCGAAAAGCATACATGCTGCTGTACACTAAAAAGCCCATTATAGCTGCAAAAACGCTCATCTGAAAAGATCCGGCTCGCTGTAGGCGGATCACCAAATCCGAATTACGCCGCATGTCAATCCTTAGCTTGGAGTTCGTAGGCTTCCACGATCTGCAATACCTCCCTGAGGTTTTTGGCGAGGTGAGTTGGGCGATGAGGAATCAACTCTTCCTCAGAAAATACTCCAGAAGTAATCCCAATACTCATCAGGCAACCTGCATTGTGCCCCTCATTGACATCGACCTCTGTATCTCCGATTTTGATGACCGATTGGGGATCAGTGATTCCGAGTTCGGTCATGATTTTTTGGATCATGTGGGGAAAAGGTCGACCCATCGGCACCTCATCGCTCGCCGCAGAGGCATTGACCAATCTACCATCTGCCCACCCCACACGCTGCAGGATGATATCGGTGATGTCTCGGCTAAAGCCGGTGTCCAAGGCCACTTTGATCCCCATTTTCTGGAGCGCTTCAAACACTTCCTCTGCATCAGCCACTGCTCGGATGGAGGGGTCATTTGCATAAAAATCAACCATGCCTTGTACAAAGGCCGAATGAATCTCTTCAATCAGGGAATCGGTGATTTTCTCCAAATCCGGCTCATGGATCAGGAGTAGATCCCGAATCGCTTGAGGTTTGGAATAGCCCATTTTTTCATTGGCTTCCTGTAGGGTCACTTTGGGATAGCCGTGGAGATTGAGGGCCCGCTGAAAGGCTTTGGCTACGCTGTTTTCATCGTGAATCGTGGTGCCGGCCATGTCAAAAACAGCCAATTGAATCTGAGGCATTGGAGTAGAATAAAGAGTAGGAAAAAGGGAAAGCCACGCAAGGCATGCTCCCCCTTGATCGTGCAAAACCAACTTAATTAATGTTTAGCAAATCTAAACACTGCAAAAAAATCAC
>CALRRX020000098.1:0-8584 GCA_943370675.1 Reyranella massiliensis 521
CAACGCATCAAAGCTTTCCTTTTCAGCTTCAAACTCCTGAAGTGTGGCCACTTCATAGGTGATCGTTACCTGTCTGGCATCGGCTAGTTTTAGCGCCTTTGCTTTTCCTGCCTCGCTCAGATCAAAAGCCACTACCTCCCAGCCTAAAGAAGCCGCAAAAACAGCATTTCGCCCTTCTCCTTCCGCGGGAAAAAGCGCTTTTCCAATAGGAAGAGTACGAATTTGGGATTCAAAAAATCGATTGGGCTCAGTACCATAAGCATAATCACTCTCTTGATATCGGGCATTCCAAAACTCTTTCATGGGTCAAATTTGTAATGAGTCTGTCAAAGTAAGTTGATCTGAGTCGATCTATAGTGGGACTTTTATCACTGGGAGCCAAATAAATGTTTCCACTTGATTCTTCCCGACTGCTTGACCAATCACGGAAGTAAATAGAACTTTCAACAGAGATCATTCAGTATTCTTCATTTCTTTTTGGGATTTTAGAGGTATGAAAAAATTTTGGGCACTACTTTTTATTCTCTTGGTCTCAGGCTCTCTTCAGGCACAAAATCCAAATGACTTGGGTGGTTGGTACATGTATTTTGGTAATTTTCGATGGAAAGACTCACCTTGGGCCATCCATGGCGAGATGCAAGTCCGGAATTTCAAAACGGCCTCTGATCTTGATCAATTGCTACTGAGAAGCGGAATCCAATACAATTCTAAATCCGGGCAGACAAGCTTTCTGGCAGGCTATGCGAGCATAACCAATGGAACTGCCGGAGATTCGGATGCAACGCTGCATGAAAACAGGCTCTATCAAGAGGCCATTATCAAACAAAAAACCGGGAAAATCAGCTTCATGCACCGCTATCGCTACGAACAGCGCTGGATCGAAAATCAGGAGTTTAGAACCAGGTTTCGATACACTCTTTTCCTAAATGTACCTCTCAACTCCAAAGAACTGACGGACAAAGGTTCGATTTACCTGCAGATTTATGACGAGATTTTCATCAATGGCGAAAGACCTACTCCTTCAATTCAATTTTTTGACCGAAATCGTTTTTATGCAGGACTTGGCTACAGGATTCAAAAAGGCCTAGCACTTCAGCTCGGATTTATGGAGCAAACGACCAACACTATTTCCAAAGGCCAAATCCAAGTAGGGGTACATCAACAGCTTTTCAGTAAATAATCAGGACTTTCTTCTTTTAAAATCCAGTGATAAACTGGATTTTTTTTTGCCCAACCTCTAAATTAGGATGGTATTCCTCTGAATTTTAACCGATTGAAAAAACAATATTCTTAAACCAAAGGTTAGCCCTTTTGAATACCTAGATCTGAAAAGATCATCATTTTAAGCTCCAACCACCACCATATGAAAGCATCGTCTTTAATCTTTCTCTTTCTGATCATTTTGACAGCTTCTTGTTTTTCGTCAAAGGATTATGTCACGGATTATGATTACAACTACACGGGATCATTCAAAAAATATAAAACCTTCGCCTTTGTAGAATCTCCTGAATTAGACACCACGGTAATTTCTCCCGTACTAAACGCCACAATCGGTGCAAGATTGGGCTCACAAGGATTCCGCGAACAGGAGTCTAAGCCAGATTTATTGGTCAGCTACAAAATATTCACAGACTCTATTCGGTACAGAGGATATGTCCAGCCTGAGTTTGATTATTGGATGAATCGAACAGGATACACCTTTAGAAATGATGAGGGAGAAATAGAGCGAGAACAGGAAAAAGACGAAACGTACAATCAAGTAAAATACTCCCAAAACAAAGGAATGCTAGTCATTTATGTCATTGACAGCAAAAGAGGCAATACGATTTGGCAGGGCTATACAGCAGCGGATTTTGATCTTGGTTCCCCTAATTTTTCAGCAGACATCACTCGAGCTGCCTACAGGGTTATGAACGAATTTAAAATCGTGAATAAGTTTTCGGAACAGCCTTGATGATTTGAATTGAAATTCAACCTTTAAAAAATGAGCACCATTCCAGCGAGAATGGTGCTTTTTTCATCCTTGACCTCCAAGACTACTTTCTATTTTGAGGTTCTAGGTCTATTAAAGCTATAAGGTGCCCAAAGCATAATTCATCAAAACTGCCTGAAAGTAAAGGGTATAATTGGCTTGTGCCTGATCAGACTGAGCATTGACTAGGGTCTGATTGGCTACCGATAAATCCAAAAAGTTGGAAAGACCTAAGCGAAAACGCTCACTGACGGCAACCTGAGCCTCTTTTGCTGCGGTCAGCCTTACCGATGAGTTACTCACTTTTTTCAGTGCCACTTGGTAGTTTTGGTAAGCCAACTTGACATCTTGATATACTTTTCGATCCAGCGCCTCTTTTCTCAACACTTGGTTTTCGTAGGCATTTTTCCCTCGTGCTACGTCCAAGCGAGATTGGAAACCATTGAAAATCGGGATGCCCAAAGAAAGCCCAACGGTGTTTTGAGGATAAATTTCGAACAACTGAGTCCTCACACTTCGGTTATCCAATGAGGTATAAAAAGTGCCATAATTGTAAAATGCATTCAACCGAGGCAATCTCAATGCTTTAATCGCCTGAACATCCTTTTTGAAGGAGGAGGCAAGCAAAGTATGCTGCTGCAAATCGGGGCGCTTACTGACCGCTAGCTGTACAAGCTGCTCCATTTCTAGGCCGCTCAATTCTCCCATAAGGTCTTCGGGCGATACATTTTCTAGGTCGGGTATTTTATCCACCTCCATTTGAAGGTACTCTACCAAAAGCCATCGGTCATTTTCGAGGGTCAGTTCGGCATCCAGCAGTATGGACTCCAATCGTGCCACCTCTGCCTGCTGATTATACAGATCAGAAATAGTTTGTAGCCCTGCTTCCACAAATCCTTCGATCTGAATCAAGGTTTGTTTTTGATTGGTTACATTTTCCTTAGCAATTTTCAAGAGTTCTTGATCAAGCAAAACCTGCATGTATCTTCTTGACACGTCAAAAATCACCTGCTGCTTGGCCCTTTCAAGTCCTTTTTCCCCTGCTTTTTGAGCAAGCACGGCCGATTGGGTATCCAAAATTCTCCTACCGCCATTGAACACTGGCATACTCACTGATAGTCCCGGGGATAGAATCTCATTTGATTCTTTGGTCACCACAATTTCACCTTCGATCTGCTGAAATTGCTGACCGGTCTGACGCAAGAAAGATGAATTGATGTTGGCAGATGGCAAATGATTAGACCAAGCCGTGAGCGTTTCCTGCTTTAGAATCTCCTGATTGTTTTCAAGGATTTTAAAATCCAGATTTTTGGCCAACGCCAAGGAAACAGCTTCCTGAAAAGTCAACTTGAGCGTATCTTGGGCTTCTGTTGAAAACACCAAGGTCACCAAAAACAGACAGGTGAACCAAACTCTATTTTGTAATTGCTTCATCGCTTTCTATTCTTCCGTCTATCAATTGAATTAATCGGGTTCCGTAATCTGCATTTTCTCGGGCATGCGTAGCCTGAATGATCGTAGTACCCTCGGCATTCAGTTCCTGAAACACCTCCATGATTTCCTTCGCCTGGGCCGAATGTAGATTCCCAGTTGGCTCATCGGCAAGGAGAATCCTTGGCTTTCCAGCTATGGCGCGGGCGATACCAACGAGTTGCTGCTGACCTCCGGATAACTGGGAGGGAAAAAGGTCTTTTTTTGCGACCATATTAAACCTGTCCAAGAGCTCTGCGATCAGGCTTTTTCGATCAGCAGAGGAGACATTACGATACAGAAGTGGTGTTTCGATATTTTCATAGACCGTCAATTCATCGATCAGATGATAAGCCTGAAAGATGTATCCAAATTCGCTTTTGTGAAGATTGGACCTTTCTTTGGATTTCATCGCTCGTATATCTTTTCCCAAAAAGGAATAAGACCCTTCGTAATCTTCATCCAAAAGGCCCAGAATATTCAGCAAAGTAGATTTTCCTGCACCCGACGGTCCCATCAAGGTGAGAAACTCTCCCTCGCTCAGGGTAAAATTTATTCCTTTGAGGAGAAAGACCCGCTGAAATCGAGATTCGATGTATTTGTCTAGTTGGTTGAGTTGAATCATAATCATTAGAATGACATACCTGATTCGAGATTCATGCCAACAAAAAAGCCCCTGAATTGATTCAGAGGCTATTTTTTAACTGGTTGAGGTCAATTTTCTCGAACATTTTTGTCCGCGAGCGAACAAAACACTATGCAGTAATCAGTCGCAGTAAGCAGTTGTCTAATGCGGTTTTAAGTTTCACTTGCAGAAATTACTTCTCATTTCTACTTCTTCCGTCTACCGTCTTTGGACTTCCAGCTTTTTTCTCTCAAAACTTACGATACTTTCCACCCAAGAACTTATTCGCCTTTTTCTCGGCAAACTTGGCCTTTTTGCTATCCCAGTGAAGGGTCTTATTAGGGAATCGACCTGCAATCACACCCAGCAAGATCGTCTCAGTCAATCGGGCAGAATACTCAAACGGAGCCGAGCACTCTGCTTTTCCTAGACATGCATCCACAAACTGGTGGTAATGCTTTTTGCTTTCTCCTGCGTAATCCTTGACAGGCGCACCCAAATTGAATGGAGCTACATCAAACTCTTTGTACTTGCCATCTACGATCAATTTTGGAAGTTGCTGGAAATGCGGAAGAAGCAATCTGCCTTTTTCTCCCAAAAACATCGCCCCTTGATCAGGAAGGCTTTCGCCATTGGGTAGTTTGAGATCTTCATGATCTGCCGGAGCTCCCGATCCATCGTACCATACCCACTTGAGGGTCTCGGCTGTGTAGGGAGTTTGAGGAAATTCGTAGGTCACGATGTTGTTTTCAGGAAAGCCAAATCCGGTTGGCTTGCGGCACTGATTCACGATCGTTCGAGGCACGTCAAGCTGAAGAGCATTGTAAGGCGTATCAAAAATATGCACTCCCATATCACCCAAAGTTCCGCAACCGTAATCCAGCAATTTCCTCCAGTTGCCCGGATGATACACCCCTTCTTTGTACGGACGCTCCGCAGCGGTACCCAGCCACAAGTTCCAGTTTAGATTTGCCGGTACCGGATCACTTCCTGTTGGTTCAGGGCCATCATATCCCCAGTTTTTTGGAGACCATGCTCTTACCGTATGTACTTTCCCTATGATTCCGGACTGAATGAGCAGGGTAGCCAGTTTGTAATCGTAGAAAGAATGAACTTGAATGCCCATCTGGGTCACCAGTTTTTTGTCTTCTGCCATTTTTTTCATGGCTCGAGCTTCGGTCACATGGTGCGTGAGAGGCTTTTGGCAATATACAGGCTTATCTAGCTCCATGGCCATCATGGAGGCAGGAGCATGGGTATGATCCGGTGTAGATACGACTACTGCATCGATACCGTCAGCCATTTCCTTGAGCATAATTCGGTAGTCGGAGTAGGTCTTTGCATTGGGAAAAAGCTTAGAGGCAGCTGCTAGGTTGTTGCTATCCACATCGCAGAGTGCAGTGACATCTACCAAAGCGTGGGAAGAAATAGCTTTAAGATCCTCAAAACCCATATTTCCTACGCCAATATGCGCAGTTCGGAGTCTACCATTTGCTTGGATACTAGCCAATGCAGCAGGTGCCAAGGCCAATCCAGCTATTCCTAGTGCTGACTTTTTCAAAAAGTCCCTTCGGTCTAAGACCTGATAATTCTTACTCATGATATTGATGTTTTAGTATTAGGGAGTTTATAATTCTTTGATTCGGATATTCTTAAATCGGACCACATCTCCATGGCCCAAAAAGCCGATATGACCAGAACTTCGCTGCAATCCGGGATGGTCCTTTTTATCCAAGGTGCCATTTTTGCTTGCTTCCAGATAGTCGCCTTCCATGATGACCGTCCCGTTGAGAATGATCTTGATCTTTGGATGCTCGACGATGACTTCTTGCTGATTCCACTCACCGGTTGGCTTAAGGAAACCGCGTTTCGCGGCAATCACACCATAGACCGAACCGTGGTATTGGTAGGTTTCCAATTTGGAATACTTTTCATGTTCACTGTCCAAGATCTGAAGTTCTTTGCCCACATAGGCTGCATCACCTTCAAGTGGCGCATGAATTCCCAAGCCATTGTTTGCACCGGGGGTAAGCTGAAACTCAAATCGAAGGTTAAAATTACCGTACTCTTTTTCGGTGTAGAGATTACCACCTCCCCCACCTTTGGGTTCGATGACGATCATGCCATCTTTTGCCTGATAGGACTCCTTATTTCCCACCCAGCCGTCTAGATTTTTACCGTTAAAAAGGGGAGTGAATCCTTTTTCTGCTTTTTGTGCCATCGCTGTAAAGCAGAGCGAAAAAGCGAAAAGAAGAAAACCAAATGAGCAAAAAACTTTGAGTTGCATTTTATTTCGGGTTTAGAAACTAGAGATATACAAATCTATCGGACAAATCGACTTTTCATGGGATTTTCTTTCAAAATCCTAGATGCTTATTTGATTGGAGATTTTAGGGAGAAATTGAACTTGAATTGAAGAATAGTCCTGCTATTCTGAATTCATACTCTTGTTCTTTTCAAATCAGAAATCCTTGATCTGAAGAAGAAAAGAGTTTGATCAACTAGGTATAGCATAGAATTAATCAAATCTATCGGCAAGAAATGAAAAACGCGACTTCATTTAAGCTATTTTTGCCGATAACGGCAAGAAAAAAAGGCAAATGAATTATTTATCAGTAGCATCCTTTGCCCAGAAATGGGGTGTTCCCGAAAGAACTGTGCGGAATTACTGCGCCCTTGGAAAGATTAAAGGTGCTTTTCTTATCGGCAAAACTTGGAATATACCAGAGGATGCAACTATTCCACAAAAGAAAAACAAGTCTGTTTCCTATAAAAGGAATCCCTTGCTTCATCAGCTCCAAGAACAAAAAAAGATGAAGCTTAAAGGAGGCATTTATCACCGAACCCAAATCGAACTGACCTATAATTCCAACCGGATAGAAGGAAGTAAACTTGGCCAAGATCAGACACGATTGATTTTCGAGACCAATACCATCGGGGAATTCAAAGGAATAATCAATGTCGACGACATCATCGAAACGACCAATCACTTCAGATGCATCGATTTTATCATAGAAAAAGCAACTGCTAAACTTTCTGAAAAACTGATCAAAGAGATCCATTTCCTGCTCAAATCAGGAACCTCTGACAGCGCAAAAGACTGGTTCAATGTGGGGGAATATAAAAAACTACCTAATGAGGTGAGAGGAAATGAGACTACCCCACCTGATGCTGTAGCACTCGAAATGGAGTCTTTGCTTACAAACTATCACATCAAAGAGCACAAAACACTTGAGGATATTTTGGATTTTCATCATCAATTTGAGCTGATCCATCCATTTCAAGAAGGAAATGGTCGGGTGGGAAGACTGATTATGTTTAAGGAATGCCTCGCAAATGACATCGTCCCCTTTATCATCGGAGACGATATCAAGTTCTTTTACTACAGAGGCTTACAGGAATGGGGCAAAGTCAACGAATACTTGATAGATACCTGCCTATCAGCTCAGGATAATTACAAAAATCTCCTGAAGTACTTCCAAATAGACTTTTGAACTGAGCTCCTACTTTTTCACTCCCCAACATCCTAACTCCCATCTTTCCACTCTATCGCCCCCTACTTACTATCTCCAAACAGTTTGACCTCCATACTTACCAACACCCATACCCCCTAACTCCCAAACCCCCAACTTCCTAACTCCCTTCCTTCTGTCTTCGGTCTTCCTGCTTTTATTCATCCTTAAGCACCTTGGAGGGATTGGTTTGGGCCGCTTGGTAGGAATGAAGTCCTACAATCAACAAGCAAAGCAAGAGCACTCCAAACCCGGCTAGGCCAAACAAACCAAAAGGCATTTCCATCCGATAGGTAAATCCTTGTAGCCAGTCTTTTAGAAAGTAATAGGCTGGATAGACCGCCAAAGCAAAAGAAACAAGTACAAGTAGAATGTATTCTTTGGAAATCAAACCCAATATCTGAAGCACCGAAGCCCCAAGTACCTTGCGGATACTGATCTCTTTGGTACGCTGCGCAATGGTGTAGGAAGACAATCCAAACAATCCCATCGCAGAGATCAGGATGGCAAGAAATGTAGCTGCAGTCAGTACGTTTTTGATTCGCAGGTCTTCTTGGTAGAACTCTCCAATCGCCTCATCCAAGAAGTGAAACTCTTCGCTTTCGTAAGGATATACTTCCTTGTACCTGCTCTCCAAAGCCAGTTTGGCTTGGGCTAGGTTTTGTCCGGGTGCTAGCTTTACAGAGATGGTCTGGAAAAACTTGGAGTTGTACGTCATCAACAGGGGACGGATTTCTTCCCGAAGACTACGGGAGTGAAAGTTTCCAATCACGCCTACGATTTTTCGCTCAGCTCCACCAAATCGGATCGTCTGATTAAGTGCGGAAGAAGCATCAGGATATCCCGCTTCCTTAAGAAAATTTTCATTGACTAAGATCTCATCTTCCCTATTGCTTGCTTTCTTTCCTGCCAAAAGAGGAATCCCATTCACTGCCACAAAAGCTGAATCCACATTCAATACTTGGGTGAAAATCTGCTTTTCTGTGGTATCTACCGGAATCCATG
>CALRRX020000099.1:0-8550 GCA_943370675.1 Reyranella massiliensis 521
ATGAATACCTCCAAATTGCCGGAAGTGGAGCTTAAGCTTCCCGAGTCAGCTTTGGGGAAAAACACCATTCATGCGATTCAGGCAGGGGTATTGTATGGTTACACAGGCTTGGTAAAGGGAATGATTGAGGCAATCAAAAATGAAACCGGAATGAATTTCACGATTGTTGCCACGGGTGGACTTTCTTCGATTCTGACTAGTTTGGAAGGAGTATTTGATGAAGTAGATCGCAACTTGACCTTGGAGGGCTTGAGGCTGATTACCGAGGCCAATTCCTGACTTATTGGTTTACTTCGAAAGTAACATCCCATTCCTCTAGTACTGATATTTTTTCTTTGAATGCCGAATGAAGCGGGTTGATCAAGAGGTTGTGCTCCAGAGAAAAGTTGCCCAAAGGAATTCTGCAAGAAGGTATTTTCAAAAAAGGAGAAAGCATGCTTTTTGCCCAAGCCGAGCCAAATTCCTGAGTGGATCGTGGATAGGGGCGATTTTTCCAGTTGTCTGGAAGATCTGAAATGTCAAGCTCTGGAATTTTTCCCTCAACTTCAAAAATGACCAGCTTCCACTTGCTTTGAGTGACTACCGGACCTTTGATGCTTAGCATTTCCAAAAAATTGAGCGAACTCAATGAGCAGGCATAGATCATGGGAGTGCCGTAAAGATTCCATCGGCCCGGCCCCATACCAAATCCAAGGGAATCACGACCGGGAAGATACTCGATCAGTCGGAAGTAGCGCATCAGAGAATATTGCCCCAAGAAATCGCTTCCAAAGCCTGATCTACCAAGGCAATCTGATAGGGATTTTTGAGGAGGTCAACGGGCTTTTGGTGAGAAAGGGCGGCATTGGGAGTACGAAGCCAATCAGACATCAGCTCCTCGGAGCCGAAAATCCGGATGCCTTTGGCGATGATCTGATCCATCTCGAGTAGATTTTTGGTAATAGCCTTGCTAAGCTTACGATCGTCCTTTTTCCAGCGGAAAAGGGTACTCGGATCCACCTCGAGAAGCTCTGCCACATCCTGAGAAGTAAAATCCAAATAGTCGAAAAAGGGACTGGTCTCATGAAAATCTAAAACAGCCTCTCCATATTGCTCTCGCTGCTCCGCTACGATAGAAGGAGACTGAGTGAAGAAGTAATAGGCTCTAGGTCCTGATTCAATCACTTCTGTGTGCTGATCATCAAAGCGGATTTTCCAAGTCGTACTCATGGCTATTTCGTTTATCCCCACTAATTTATAATTTAATATTGTATTTGCAATATCTTTAACTCCTTTTTGCAAGTATATCTTTTACGATAGCCTCGGCATGGGAGATGCTGTTTTCGATAAAAAATTCCCGGGTATTTAGTCCACCGCAGACTACACCAGCCAAATAAACTCCGGCGACATTGGATTCCTGATTGGTTTGGTCGTAGCAGGGCTGTCGCTTCTCGTCTAGGCTGAGTTGTACACCGAGTTGGTCCAGTAAGGTGAAATTGGGTTTGTAGCCTGTCATTGCCAATACCCAGTCATTTGGGATGGTGGCCTCACCTTCTGGAGTGGCAAGGATTACTTCTTGGTCTTTGATTTCCTTGACTTTGGATCGGGTAAAAGCTTTGATCGAACCTTCTTTGATCCGATTCATGATATCGGGGCGCACCCAGTATTTGACATTTTCGTCCACTTCATCTCCCAAAAGGACCATGCTGACTTCTGCGCCTTTTCTCCAGCATTCCAAAGCCGCATCCACTGCCGAATTCGCTCCGCCTACGACAAGTACCTTTTGCCCAATAAATTGCCAAGGCTCTTTGTAATAGTGCAAGACTTTGGGCAAGTCTTCTCCCGGCACATTCATGAGATTAGGCAGGTCATAAAAACCGGTTGATAGGACGAGTTTTTTGGCTTGATAGCTTCCTTTGGAAGTTTTGATGTGGAAAATATCCCCTTCCTTTTTCAGAGACTCTACTCCTTCATAAAGATTGACCTTTAGCTTATAGTGGAAATAGATCCGTCGGTAATATTCCAAAGCTTCCGTTCGGGTGGGCTTTGCTCCCACAGACATAAAGGGAATCCCCGCCATCTCCAATCGGTCTGAGGTGGAGAAAAAAGTCATATTCACCGGATAGTTGTATATCGAGTTACAAAGCGCTCCTTTCTCCAAAATCAGGTAATTCAGTCCAGCCTTTCCGGCTTCGATTCCACAGGCCAGACCGATTGGTCCGCCTCCGATGATGATCAGGTCATGAATGGGTTGCATAGGTGTGAAATTTAAAATTCGACTTCTTGGTCCTTGAAGATAGTATGGTCCCAGGCGAAACTCCGCTCTCGGATAAGGGTCTTCCCTTGTTTATTTCTCAATACAGCTGAAGCTGATACCGTTCCATAACTGGGAGGCATCCTGATGAGTTGAGCCGAAAGGTCTTGCTCCATTTTTGGGTCAACTCCTGTATTGGGCAGTAGTTCTGCGGGGTATTTTTCCTCTGATTTTAGAATGGAAAGAAGCTTGTCGGGTGCTGGCATCGTGAGTATTTCTTCCAGTTGTTTTTTTGCCAAATCTGTTTTGGGCCAAGGATCATTGAGTAGACCGTTGCTGAGGCCATGAATTCCCGGTTGAATTTCCATAGGCTCTTTTCCATAGTTGCTGTAGTAATAAAGCCTGTCTCCATCCGAGACCATCAGGTTAAATCCATCGAATTCGGCATGTTTTTCCCATACTTGATCCAAGTAGTTTTTGGGTGAAATCGAGTTTATGAGAAAATCTGTGATCAACTTCCCTCTTGAAATTTTAGCTTCTCTTTTCTGAGTAAAATCCCGGTAATTGGTCAAAAAGGCCCATTTTCCATCAGGGTGAAAACCCATCCAAGTGCCTCCGCCTTGGAGGTCTTTACCTGCATAAAAACCTTCCTCCCAACGGTGCAAGGGAAGTGTTGGACGATGAAAAAACTCATCTCGATTTGCACTAATCAAAAGAGGAAAACCTGGATGGATCTTCCAAGCAAAAGCTACCAGACACATGATTTTAAAGGTAAAAAAAAGAGGCTGCACTCAGGCAACCTCTTCTTGGGGTGATTAACCAACTTTCTCCTCTTTCAGACTTGGATAGTCGGTGAATCCTTTTTCACCAGGAGTATAAAAGGTGTTTTGGTCCCACTCGGCAAGCGATGCATTTTCAGCAAATCGCTCCACCAAGTCTGGATTGGAAATAAATGGCTTACCGAAAGCTACCGCATCTGCCAGGCCTTCTTCGATGATTTGGTTTCCTTTTTCCTGATCAAAAGCACTGTTGATCACCAGGGTGCCTTTGTACATCGGACGGTATCTTTTGGCAATATTCGGTTCTGCAAAAGGCAACACACTTACATCGGTAAATGGCTCTGATAGATGTAGATAGGCCAAATTGTAGTCGTTGAGTTTCTTGACGATGTAGTCGAAAGTAGGGATTGTTTCCTCATCCATGGTCATTCCAAATACTCCGTGAAGTGATGGGTTGAGACGTATACCGATTCGGTTTTCAGGCATCACTTCCTTGATGGCGTCGATTACTTCGAAAAGAATTCTTGCTCGGTTTTCGATGCTTCCTCCGTATTCATCCGTACGGTGATTTGAGGTTGCGTTGAAAAATTGATGAAGTAGGTAGCCGTTTGAAGAGTGGATTTCCACTCCGTCAAAGCCTGCTTCCATCGCATTTTTTGCCCCGTTTTTGAAATCAGTGATGGTTTGTTTGATCTCTTCCAAAGTCATCTCCTTGGCAGTGACCGTGTCCTTGAAGCCTTGAGGAGTGTAGGACTTGGAGTTTGGATTCGTGGCAGAAGCTGACAATGGCAATTCTCCTCCATGGAAATCCGGATGTGACATACGGCCTACGTGCCAAAGCTGAATGAAAATGTGTCCCCCAGCCTCATGAACAGCTTGAGTCACATGCTTCCAAGCTTCAGTTTGTGCTTCAGAATAGATTCCCGGAGTGTTAATGTATCCAACTGCTCTTGGAGAAATTTGTGAGCCTTCTGTGATGATCAAGCCTGCCGAAGCTCTCTGCTTGTAGTATTTCGCGTGAATGTCAAAAACTTTATTTTCCGGATTGTTGGCTCGGCTGCGGGTCATGGGAGCCATCCATACTCTATTTTTCAGGTTGATGTCGCCAGTTTGAATAGGTTGTAAAAGGGGCTGAGTTGTGTTCATGTGGGAGTTAATTTTTTAAAATTCAATGTCTATACAACTAATGTCTAGATTGGAGAGTTCCTCCTGAAGCGAAGTTTTTTTAACTTACTCCCGCAAATCGCCCTATTTCCCAATGGACCCAACCCTGATTGTGATCACCGGTGCCGCTAGTGGCATTGGTCTCCAACTAGCACGACACTTTCAAAAAGAACAAGTTCCAATGGTTCTTATTGATCTTCAACAGGGACCTTGGGAAGGCTTCTCTTTCATTTCTTCGAATGTCCATTTTATTGAGGGAGATGTATCTAAAGCGTCTACTTGGGAGCGAGTTATAGAACAAGCCAAGGAAATCCATCTGCCAATCTCACATCTCATCAATTGCGCGGGAGTAATTCGTCCTGGCTTTTTAGCGGATTATGCCCTTTCTGATGTGGACTTTCACTTGGATGTCAATGCAAAAGGCACCATTCTAGGGACTACGCTCATTGGTCGTGAGATGAAGTTTCAGGAGTTTGGACATATCATTAATGTTTCATCGCTCGCCGGTCTGGCGCCTGTTTCAGGCTTAAGTTTGTACGTGGCTTCCAAATTTGCTGTACGCGGATTTTCGCTATCTGTAGCTGCTGAATTGAGAAATTTTGGGGTCGATGTGAGTGTGATTTGTCCTGATCTAGTCAATACACCCATGCTGGATTTACAGTTGAATTATCCCGAAGAAGCCAAATTGACTTTCAGTGGTCCATCAAAAGTCCTCCAGCCGGAAGATTTGGTTAGAGAGATTCTTCAACTGATGCAAAAACCCAAACTCCAAGTCAGTGTACCCTCATCAAGAGGATTACTGGCAAAAATCGCCGGAGCCTGGCCTGCATTTGCAGAAATTTTTAGAAGCTCTCTGGAAAAAAAGGGGAGAAAAAACCTTCAAAATCTACGTAAATAACCGATTTAGAGGGATTAACACTTTTTAATACGATAATTATCGTATTTATTTTGAAATTACGATTGTCTTCGTATAACTTTGGTACGAAGCTAATCGTAATTACTCCCATGAACAAACCAACAGAAGCCGAACTGGAGATTTTATCCATTCTCTGGGAACTCAAGGAAGCCAGTGTCCGCCAAGTCCACGAGCGCCTGGCCGAGACCAAAGACACGGGCTACACCACCACGCTCAAGATCATGCAAATCATGCATGCGAAGGGATTGCTGGCTCGCGATGAAGAGAATCGAACGCATATTTATCGCCCGCTGGTCAAGCAAGGAGATACTCAGAAGTCTCTTTTGAAAAACTTGCTTTCCACCGCTTTTGGCGGTTCGTCCAAATCCCTTGTCATGCAGGCTTTGGGTCAAGAAAAGCCCTCCAAGGAGGAGCTGGATGAAATCAGAGCATTTTTAGACAATCTTGAAAATAATGATCTATGAAACTTTTGAATGAATGGATTCCTGACGAACTGCTGACAGCTTTGGGCTGGACGCTGGTTCATTCTCTTTGGCAGCTCATCGTGGTTGCTGGTATGCTGTGGGTGGGGTTGAGACTGCTTAAAAAATCAAGTCCTGCCTTGAAGTATGGATTAGCCGTCGGTGCTTTGGTTTTTTCCTTTATGGTGACCTTGGGTACTTTTTCCTACCAATGGTCTAAGGCAGATTTAAGTCCCAGTTTTAAACAGGCAGAGCTCGACTTTATATTGACTCAACCAGGCTTTTTGTCACCAGAAGTTACTTTGGAATCCAGCATCGATCAAGCTACACTTTGGATCGAAAACAACCTACCCGTTTTGGTCAATTTCTGGTTTTTTGGAGCCCTGCTGTTTCTTTTTCGTTTGCTGAATAGCCTGTCAGAGATTCGAGGGCTTCGCAAAAGTGCCCAAATGGTGACAGACTTTGAGGTACAAAAAATGACCTATCGACTCGTGGGTAGGTTAGGGATAAGTCGCGAAGTGGAACTTCGGATGAGCGAAATGGCGCACTCTCCCTTGACCTTCGGAACGATCAAGCCGGTGATTTTGCTGCCCGCAACTTTGATTTTTCACCTAAGTCCGGCACAGCTGGAGGCTATCATTGCCCATGAACTCGCACACGTAAAGCGAAATGACTATCTCAGCAATCTGCTTCTATCGGGGCTGGAGATCCTGTTTTTCTTCCATCCTTGCTATTGGTGGATGAGTCAGACGGTGAAAGAGCTCCGTGAAAATGCCGCTGACGACTTGGCGCTAAAGGCTGGAATTCAGCCCAAAGTACTGGCCACCAGCTTGGCTGAAGTGCTCAATTTTGCAAAGCAAAATCCTCCAGAACTCGCTCTTGCTGCTGGTAAAAAGCGAAATCCAACCCTGCTTCGAATCAAGCGAATGCTGGGTTACCAAACCGAAAACTATCCACAAACCCCTATTATTTCGATCCCTATGCTACTTACACTATTTCTCAGTGCCGGCCTGATGGCTAGTGCACAGCAAGATGCTGCCAAGTCAGATTTGACTTCGGGTAAAAAAAATCTAGCCAATCAGTCGGTTTATGAATCTACTCTATTGGACACCATTCCACAGACCAAATTCCATAGGGTGTCAATTACCACCGATGAAGGAGTGAGCTATTATATCATTGGAGATAAAATGATTTCCGGAAAAGATACCCTGGTGCTCAGTGAAAAAATCAAGGTTGCAATGGACAATTTGGAGCGTTTTGATG
The DNA here is from genome assembly GCA_943370675.1 of Reyranella massiliensis 521. Classification (GTDB taxonomy): domain Bacteria; phylum Bacteroidota; class Bacteroidia; order Cytophagales; family Cyclobacteriaceae; genus Algoriphagus. The sequence continues at coordinate 6,817 of CALRRX020000099.1, forward strand.
CCGAAAATATGCCTGAATTGGTCATGACTGATGCACCGCAATTTGACGATCAATGGATTGCTCCAATACCCGATTATGACTTGGATATTCCTTTGCCTCCAGATCCGATCGAGCCACCTTTTGAAAATTTTGACTTCGAATTTTTATCCCCATGGGGTTTTAGCATGGGAGATACTTCAAAAATGAGTAAGGAGGAGCGAGAAAGATGGAGAAAAGAGATCGAATCAATGGCCAAAGAAGGTGCAAATCAAGCCGAAAGGATGGCTAAAGAATGGGAGAAAAAATGGCGGGAAAATGAATCTGCTCGTCGAGAAAAAATGGCTGATTGGGAAGCTAAATTTCAACAAGAATTTCAGCCGAAATTGAAGGAATTCGAACAAAAAATGAAGGCTTGGCAAGAGGTAAATGAACCAAAAATCAAAGAGTTCGAATCGAAAATGAAAGCTTGGCAAGAAGCCCAAGAACCTAAAATGAAAGAATTTGAACTCAAAATGAAAGAGTGGGAAGCAGCTCATCAACCCAAGATGGAAGAATTCCAGCGCAAAATGGAAGCTTGGCAAAAAGAACATCAGGTGAGGCTGGATGAATTCCAAAAGCTGCTCAAAGAGGAGTTTCAAAAAGGAAAAGAGAAAAATTAATTGTGTGTTGATACTGCATAAAAGACCTGCCCATTTGGGCAGGTTTTTTTGTTTCTATTTTTTGGGGATTATTCCCTTTTGAAGGCTAACTCATGGGATTTTCTCCCACTTCTTTTCGAAAAGGAAATCAGGAAGAGAGTTTTTGAGAATTTTTTGAACCTAAAAGCCCAAAATTGGCTCATTTGAGGCCTTTTTTTGAAGTCACCTATAAGGTTCTAATCCTTTGAGAATCAATAAAATTTTCTTGGCTTTTTTCTAAAAAATATTGGGATGGAATATTCTTTTGGCTACTTTTAAAAGAAAGTGGGAAAAAGTGGGGGAAAGTGGTAGAATGTGTACATCATTTTCTTACTTTTGTTTTTACAGTAAACTCTACAAAATAGAAGTCAGTCGATGTTCAACAGTCAATACGATAGCAAGCTAGATCCCAAAGGGCGTCTGGTATTGCCTGCCAAGATTAAGGCGGCAATTCCGGAGGCGAATGGGGCATCGCTCATGCTCCGCATGGCTGAAGATAAATGCCTTGCACTCTATCCCATGGTGGAGTATAAAAAGCTGGAGAGTCAGATTAAGTCCCTGAATATCAATAATCCAGAGCAGCGGATGCTGCAAAGGTCTTTTTTCAACTCCATTGTCGAGGTTGAATTGGATGCTGCAGGGCGCTTACTGATTCCGAAGCTATATCAAACCTATGCCAGCCTAGACAAGGACGTCGTGGTCGTGGGCATGGGGACTCGCATCGAACTCTGGAATCCTGACAATTACCTCAAGAACATCATTGTAGATCCGGCGGACTTGTCCGGCCTGATGGAAAAGTATCTCTCCTAAGCGCTATGACTGAGTCTGTGTACCATATCCCAGTGATGCTCGCCCAATGCACTGAAGGCTTGGCTATTGATCCCAACGGGATCTATGTCGATGTCACGTTCGGGGGTGGAGGTCATTCAAGGGAAATTTTAAAACACCTGGATAAGGGCCATTTGTATGGGTTCGATCAGGATAGCGACGCTTTGGCAAATGCACCTGAAGACCCTCGATTCACTTTCGTGCAGGCCAACTTCCGGGATATCAAGCGATACCTGAGGCTTTACGGGGT
>CALRRX020000100.1:0-8536 GCA_943370675.1 Reyranella massiliensis 521
CAAAAAACTTGAAAAGCTTAAAACTGCTTTTTCATTTTAAACTTGATTCGTAATATGAGAATGAAACTTAGGGGTGAGACATGATTTTAACTGACTAATTTTCAAATAGATGTATTGATTTTATAGGATGATCCAACGTGTTTTGGATATGCCAACTTTGATTAAGGTTTTTGTATTCACTTAGTATTTTGTCCTAAGTATCAACTTCCATTTGTTTTTCTACCTTCTGAATTTGATATCCCTTTGCGATTGAATAACCGGAATTTTTAAATATTGAAATTCAGAGACTTGGATTTTTTTTGTTTTACCTATTAGACTTATAGAAATAATTTATTGAAGTCTTTTTTACACAAAAGGATAAATATCGGTTTCAATGCGTGTAAAGCAGTATCGTCAAATGATATGTTTTTATTTACTTTGCACCATCCAATCGCCCTATAACTCGGCAACTATCCTAATTAATAAAACCTAATCTATCAAAAAGATGAAGCAATCCTTGTTCTCTCTTTCCTTGAGAAAAACCATGTTTGTGGCACTAGTAGCCATGATGGCCATGGGTGCATGTAAAAGTAAAAAGAAGGCGGTAGCACCAGCACCAGCCCCTGCACCAAAAGAAGAAGTTATTCAACAGGCTCCTCCTCCGCCAGCTCCTGCTAAATCTGCAGAAGAGTTAGCTGCAGAACGTCTTGAAAACATCTTCAATTCTGTTTCAAATGCTAGCAACGTGAATGCGGCAAATCAAACTATTCAAGAAGCTTTGGCGATGTTCTCTAATCAAGAAACTCCTGTTTTGATCGTAATCCACGAAGAAAAAGGAGTTAAAGATTATGACGAACCAACTACTATTAAGAAATATTTGGAGTACCTAAAAGACACCAAGAAGAATCTTAACTATATCTCTGACATCAGACTGGATGCCAGCGGTAAAGTGTCTGAATTGGAGCTGAAAAGAAAATAATTCAAACCGGAAAAACTGAACAAAATGAAAAATAAAGTTATTCTTTTCCTAGGTCTGTTCCTTTCTGCATCATTGGCAGTAATGGCTCAGGACAATATCAGCCCTGCACGAAAGCAGGCAATTGATTCTCTCGCTTTGGAAAAAGTCAAGGACCTTTCCAAGTACATTGCCATCATCGGTAGCAAAGAGACACAATTCTCAGAAGCAAACCGCGTTATGGATAGAGCTGAAGAGCTTTTCGCTCCAGGTGCTGAAATGGGAGTATCTTCTATCAACACGAAAGAAATCGCTTACTACAAAGTAAGAAGATACTTTGAAAGATTGATGGCTCTCAATTATGATCGAGTGAACATCACTTGGTATGACATCCAATACATTTCTGATTTGGAAAGACAGCCTGACGGCAGATACGTTGGCGTAATCACGATCTATCAGAGATTTGAGGGTACTTCTATAGAAACTGGTATGAACTACAAAGACACAACCAAAAAGGACATCACCATTTACGTGGAAAAGAAGCAAACTCAGATTGCTGGTCGTACGATCGAGTTTTGGGACGTGATGCTCGGCGACGTAAGAGTGACTGAAACCTCGGCATGAGAAAAACCTTTCTGATTTTTGCGTTTTTTATCGCAATCATCTCTGTTGTCTCGGGGCAAAGCTACATCGGCGGCCCCGGGACAATTAAGGATGATGGAAGATTTGCAGCTTCCACCAAACAACTCAATCAATTCTTTAGAAGATTCAATGGAGAAGAATCGGTAGACGGAAATATCCGATTTTATCCTGGAGATTCACTTTTTCAGAATCCAAATCTTAGGAAAGGATTCCTCTCAATTCTCTTTGACAATCAGACTTCTTCTATATCTCCGGATTTAAAAAATCAATTTATCCAGAGTGTACTCTCTCCTGTTTATCCTCAGTACCTCGTTTTTCATAGACCTGGGTGGTATGCTGAGGTAGATGCGGTTTTTAATTACAAGGGAAAAAGAGAGCCAGTAACTTTTGTGATGAAAATTCAACCCGAAGGATTAGGATACGAGTGGGTGATCGACCATGTGGTGTTCGATCCATTCAAAAACCTGTTCAATAAACCAGTAGGAGATAAAAAAGACTTCCTACACCCTCTTAGTCATGAATTGGGATTTATGAACCTGAGAAGAGCATTTCAGGATTCAAGTTCCCCAGAATCATTTACTGCCAGTTCCTACAAACCGGATTATTTAGCCATTTTCCTGTATGAGATGAAGCAGGGCAATCTTCGCTTTGAGACAGTAAATGAGGTTAAGTTCCACTTTTTCTTAATCGGAGGCTGGTATTTCGAAGTAAATCAGTTTAACAGACCCGGCTTCAATACCGGTTGGTTGATTTCAAATCTTGTTCGGCTTGGACCAGGTGACAAAGAGACCTTATTAAAATACATCTATGATCAGAATTAAGCAAAATGCGCTCCTCGGCCTGTTATTTTTGCTTTGTGTTTCTCTTCAAGCTCAAAATATCAAAGGCTACTCCAAGGAACAAGTCACCGAACTATCTTCCAAAGTAGAGGATCAAGTTCGGTTTTTGGAATACTTACTCAATACCGTTGGGGATTCACAAACTTCCGCAAGAGATAAAGATGTCATTATCCGCGAGAGTTACCTGAAAATTTTTAGAGATGCCAAAGTACAAGTTGAGGATGATTTGCTTTTGGATAGAAAGGTAGTGACCAATAAGGATGTGACCGCTTACCTTAAAGACATTGAATTTTTTTATAAAACAGTCGAATTCAAGTTTAAAATTCGGGAAGTAAAGCCAGGTCAGAAGGAAAATGGAGAGGTCTATTTTCTTGCCTCTCTGGATAGAACCATCACTGCGGTGGGAATAGGAGGAGAGAAAATTTCAAATACCAAACCTCGGTTTGTTGAAATCAATTTGGATGAAAAAACTCAGGAACTCAAAATAGTCAGTGTCTACACCACTAAGGTAAGTAGGGATGAAGAATTGAAGGCTTGGTGGAATTCTCTTGATTCCGGTTGGAAATCTTATTTTAAAAATAAGTTTCAACTCACTTCCTCAGATACCGTGGGTTTGGACATGTGGTATAAGTTTGTCAGTGTAGATTCCCTACACCTTTCTGGAAATAAGGAGATTAAAAACCTGAACGCACTTTCTGAACTTAGAGACCTCAAGTATCTGGATATCAGTAATACTTCTATCACCAATTTAGCTCCTATTGCCAATGTCACCCTATTGGAAAGTTTAAATATTTCCAATACTTCTACCTCTAATATTCAGTTTATCAAATACTCGGATCGACTGAAGTACCTGGATATTTCCAATACCAAAATTGAGAATATCAGTGAGCTACTTAATCTAAAAAGTCTGATTGGGGTTCGGGCTGAAAAAACGCCAATTCAGAGCTTTGCGGTTTTGAATGAGTTTAAAAATCTCGTTGACCTTGATCTTACAGAAAGCGGCTTCAATAATCTTGAAAATATCAAAGAGCTAATCAAGCTGGAAAGACTTGATTTAAGTAAAAATTACATGCTCAACTTTTCAGCGATAGCCTCTTTGACTTCTTTGAAAAACTTGGATTTATCACAATCAAATCTTCAGGATTTGTCTCCTTTGAAAGAGATGACCCGATTGGAGCTTTTAGATATTACCGGTACTTCAGTTGCAGATTTGTCACCGGTTGAAAACCTTCCGGGATTAAAGAAAATTTCTGCTGATCAGACCAAGCTTTCGGTAGATGCTGCTACTGATTTTGTAAGGAGAAATCGTGAAATTCTCCTCATACATCATGTCAAAGATCTTGAGTCTTGGTGGGAAGGATTACCTGTGGCATGGAAAGCAGTACTCAAGAAAGCGAATCCTTCCATTAGAAATGACCAGCCTGGTGTGGAGATTCTTACTCAAACAGTAACCCTTCCCACGATTGATTTGGACAACGCGGGCATAGAGACTCTTAATCCGTTGATCCGTTTCGTTAATCTAACTGACCTTAGCTTTTCTGACAATCCATTGGTGGTGGATTTAATTCCTTTGAGTGAGATCAGAACTTTGAAAAGGATTGTTGGGAAAAACTCTGGAGTGAAGGATATTTCTATTCTAAAGGAAGTTGAACTTCTGGAATACATAGATCTAGAAGGAAACCCTGTAGAAAGTATTTCCGGAATTGTGACCCTTCCTAAGCTCACTTATCTAAACGTGAATCGCTCTGCAATCCCTCAGGAAGAGGTGCCTGATTTTTTAATTCAGAGACCCGATATCAATGTAATTTATCGGTCAGAGGAGCTCCAATCTTGGTGGAATGAAATGTCTACACCCTGGAGAGATTTATTTAGAAAGCAGTTTAATTTACCGGAAGCTCCCTCTACTGAACAATTGCATCAGTTAACAGGAAGGTCCGAGTTAAGTTTTGAAAGAATTGGAGTTCAAGACCTCAATCCTTTGACAATCTTTGCGAATCTAAGAAAGCTTTCTGTTTTCGATGCTCCTATTGCTTCTATCGCTCCGGTAAGTAGCATGACTAAGCTTACGTCGCTTAGATTGTCTCAAATTCCATCCGTGGATTTTCTGTCTGTTTCGGGACTGATTGATTTGGTTGAGCTTGATCTATCCAATACTGGTATAGAAGATTTACTACCGATCAGCAATTTAAAAAATCTTCAAAACCTTAACCTTTCAGGCACGAATCTCAAGGGATTAAAAGGCTTGGAAAATTTGATGGTATTGGAGGAACTAGACGTGGCAAGTACGAATCTTAGATCCTTGAAACCATTGGAAGGAATAAAGTCCTTAAAAAAGCTTTCTTGTTTTAATACCAATCTGACCACAAGAGCAGTGGATTCATTTAAAGCCATTCATCCAGAATGTGAAGTGAGATTTTATTAAGCAGAAGGACAGCTAAGAAGTAAAAAAGGAAGGCCGAAGCCTTCCTTTTTGTTTAAATTAAAAAGGGAAGAAAAGTCATGAGAAAAATCCCTTCAAAGTTTTGAGAGCAAAAATCATGAGAAAAGTTGCTTAATCACCCTGACCAAAATTACCAGTCGTGCACTTCTAAAAAATACCCACAATTGGGTATTTTTTGCTTAGTAAAGCAAGAAGTTTTCCACATAATATAAATTAAGCTAGTTGAAAAATGATTTTTCTAAGAATTTGAATACACCAAATTTGAATTGAATTTGTTGAAACCTGTTGTTTTTATTTTTCTAATCCCTGACGCTTTTCTGGCTAGGAGTTAATGGAATGAATTCAAGTTGTTATTTTCGAGATATGGCCAATTCACTCTCTTGGTTTTCCTTTCTGGTATGCCTCTTAATAATCTTGCTTGGAATAAATAGGGGATTTGATGTCTCAGATGAAGGATTTTATGTCATGTTGACTGTTCCTCATCAAGAGAATGAGTCAGGAATCATCAATTATGACCTTTTCTTTAAGCTTTTTTTTCGGCTTACCGGATATTCATTTTATTTAGTAGAGTTAAGGCTCATGCGTTTGGTTGGTTATTTCTTGGCGGCTTTGGCATTGACACAATTTTTGAAAAGTCATTTTAAATCATCTCTGAGTAAGCCAGAGGTATTTATTCTGTTGATTATGGGGTTGTTTTCAGGATATGCGTTTCTGCCGCCTACTCTTTCTTACAATTCTCTAACGGTGGTTTTGGGTAGCTTTTGGATTTTTGTGATTTTTTCTGACCTATCTACCTTTCGAAAATCTCTTTTTCTGGGATTGATTTTGGCACTGTTGACTTATGTAAAAGTTACTGCTGCTCTATTATTGCTTTTATGTTCAATTGGAATTTTTGGGTTGAAAAGAAAGCTTTCGCCAAGGGTAGTGGTATTACTTTTTACGCCACTTTTACTGTTTGAAGTAGTTTTTTGGGTTTTTCTACAAGACTTTGCAGTAGTTAGATTCCAAAAAGCTATTCCATTTACATCTTCCCGACCAGGATATGGGATAATTCAACTTTTAAAGAGCCCATTGATAGGATTGTTGTTCTCATTTTTGGGCCTTCTCATCGGTAGGGTAATTTTAAAAGTGAAGGACAAGCCTTACCCGATTTTAATACTAGTTTGGATACTCTCCCTCGTGCTGTTTTATTGGATCAATAAATTTGCTCATATCACTGAGGAATGGAATCATTTCATTTTACTTGTCTCTTCAGTTTTTCTTGGATTTTTTGTTTCTTATCCCAATCGCCAAAGGTCTTTGGCTCTTGAAGAAATTGTACTCTTTTTACTTCCATTTCTGTTGCATTTTGGGAGTAACGTATATTGGCTTCGAATAGGGATTCATTACTGGGTTTTCTGGTTGATATTGATTTTTGTAAATGCTCCAAACTACTCGAAAATATTTCTCAACCTTGTGGGAATGATTACTATTGTGTTGGTTTTTAATGGAATATGGTGGAATCCATTTGGGCAGGAGAAACCACTTTGGACTTCTAAGATTGATTTTTACAGAGGTGGAGAAGTGATTAAGCTCGATAAAAGTCAAGTTGAAGTGGTACAGAAAATCCAGCAGTTTGCTCAAGCCAAAGGGGTAACTCAAATTCAGGCGGCGTACAGGATACCCGGACTAATTTGGCTTGCGGGCTACCAAATTCCCCTTTCGGCAAATGTTTGGGACAAAAGTCAATTACAGGTTATTTCTCCGATGCCTCCCAATGAAATGGTCTACTGCGAAATTCAATCATTGCCTGATGGTTGGGGATTTAATCAATCGATGCCTCTTGGATTTGTGGAAGGGAATGCTGTTTATCTCCTTTGGAATTGATGATCAAGAATAAATTCCTTCTTTTTTGGTCTTCAATTGGGGCTATTTTGCTAGTCATTACAGCAGTCCTGCTTCCATGGAGGTTTCAGGTGAATGATGATGTGATCATGATGTGGCTGGTTTCCGGTGCCTACACAGGTACTCCAGAACCCTACGCCGTTTTTATTCATCCAATTTTGAGTTGGGGATTTTCTAAGCTCTACACTATTTTTCCCGATACCTCTTGGTACGAAGGCGTTTGGTTTATTTGTATCTATATGTCTTTTAGCCTATTGATTTTTAGGGTTTCCAAAATCATCGCTTCTCAATGGACTAAGAACCTACTCGCATTTTTTATACTTCTGATCAGTCTTCATTTTGGTATTTTCCCTCAGTTTACTCTTGTGGCTGGTTTCGCTACCTTCACAGCTCTGCTGGTTTTGACTACAGAAGAATCTAACATCTCCAAAGGATTAGCTTTTTTTTTACTCGCTTTTGGAATCATGATTCGATGGGAAGCTGCAATTTTAATTTCATTGGGTTTTGCATCTTACCATGTATTTAGTTTTCGTTTGAGTTATCGAATTAGCAAGCATATTTTTGGTGTGATTTTGTTATTTGCGGGCCTTATTGGATCAAAATCAATCTATGAAATAAGTTCTTCACATTCTGATTTTTTAAAATTTAACCGAATTAGAGCGTCAGTTATTGACCACCCTGTTTTTTATCAAGAAGTTTTAGAAAAAAAGATTCCTGAATCTTCAGATCTGTTTTATTTCTCGAGGTGGTATTTTGAAGATATGGGTACTTCTGAGATTGATTTACTAGAAAAGAAGAAAAGTCTTGATTCAAAATTATTCACGTTCGATCATGCTGTTGATTCCCTGATCAGATTATGGAAATTTCAAAGAGTAGAAGCGTTCAAATCCGCTTTGATTTTGGGAATTCTGATTTTGATCTTTATTATGCTTAGGAGAACTCCTCAATTGACTGTTTTTGTGAGTTTTTGGCTACTTTTTTTATTGATTTTCAATCATTTCTTTCTTATTCAAGGGAGAGTTATTTTCCTTTTTTTTCTTTGTCTTTTGATCCCATTATTTAAGATTGGACAAATCCAAATCCGGAGGAAAGCAGCCTTGGCTTTTATTTTAGTGTATTTGATAGCATTTGCTTTCCATTTTTCTAACTTTTTAAAAGAGGGGAGAGGAAGGGAAATAATGGACCAAGAGCTGTTGAGTTTACAAAGTCGATTGATACCATCAGCGGCAGTGATTATTGAGGGATATCATGAGCATAATTTGGGTTTCAATTTTTCCTTTTCCAATCCTGTTCCTTTTCTATCCACCGGATGGATTTCCAGAAGTGAGTTTCAGAAGAAAGCCTTGAAAAGAATGAATCTTTCAAGTTTTGCCGACATTGAAGAGTACGCCTTGATTACTCCAATTACTAATACTGAGATTGTGTTTCCCGACTATATGGATCATGCCTTTGGCGCATTTGTTCAAATTGACTCTACACAGTCAGCCAATTTTATTCTTCTACAATACAAGAAAAGGTAGGTAATTGCCTCTTGGGCTATACATTTTTACCCTTGCAAAACTCCCCAAAGACTTTAAATTTGCTTACTGAGTAATTTTTTTACTCAATCCGCTGACTCCCCGATTGGGAGTGAAGTGGCGAAGCTTTTCCACATACCGTACCTCTCCCGTTTAAATTCCCTTCCTAAACTAATATAGGTAATGGTTATGTGATCAACTTCGGATTCCGTACCTCGAACCTGATTTCTTTAACCTACCCAACCCCGATAACCCGACAACCATTAACCAATAACTAATC
>CALRRX020000101.1:0-8501 GCA_943370675.1 Reyranella massiliensis 521
GACCGTTCGGTCATGTACTTGGAGCAGGAAGTTCGTGAATTGGGATTTGTCCCCAAAGAAATCACCCGTACAGGCTTGGAGATCGTCGCCTCCTTGGAGGACTGCATGGATCTCAATCTACACCTCCGGACGGCTTCGCATGTATTATATGAAATCAAGTCTTTTTACCTCAGAAGCGCTGAGGATATTTATCGTCGGTTCAAAGCCATTCCTTGGGAAGAATATCTGGACGTGGATGGGTATTTTTCAGTGAATTCCGTGGTCGAAAATGAATCTGTTACCACCCCTTTGATCGTGAATGTCAAGGTGAAAGATGCCATTGTGGATCGATTTAGAGAACTAAAGGGAAGAAGACCGGATTCAGGATCGGATTTTATAGGAGCTGTATTTCAGGTATTTTGGAAAGAAACCCAAGCCTCCATTTATATCAATACCTCAGGTGAAACCCTAGCTAAGCACGGTTACCGCAAAATTCCGGGTAAGGCACCCATGATGGAAGCTTTGGCTGCAGCCACTATTTACGCAACCGAATGGAATACACGAGTGCCTTTTATCAATCCCATGTGTGGCTCGGGTACTTTGGCGATTGAAGCTGCCCTGATGGCTTCCAAACGCTATCCGGGATTGTATCGAAATGAGTATGCCTTTCAACATATCCTTGGATATGATCCAGAGGCTTTTATTGCTAAAAAGAAAAAACTGGAAAGTAAAATCATCCAAGACCCTGGAGTTGCTATTGTTGCTTCCGATATTTCTCTTCAGGCAATTTCATTTGCAAGGGAAAATGCAGCCTATGCAGAAGTCGATCACCTGATCGATTTTCAAGTATGCGATTTTGCGGAAACGGAAATTCCTGAAAGACCTCGAGGCGTAATCATGTTCAATCCCGAATACGGAGAGCGATTAGGTGAAAACGATGAACTCGAAGTGACCTACAAGCGGATGGGGGATTTTATGAAGCAGAAGTGTGCGGGATACCGTGGCTATATTTTTACCGGAAATCTTGAACTCGCCAAAAAAGTAGGACTAAAAGCCAGTAGAAGAATTGAATTTTGGAATGGAACGATCGACTGTCGCCTGCTCAAATACGAAATGTATGAGGGGAAAAGGGAGTAGGTAGTAGGTAGCAGGGAGTGATCAGTCTCAGTGATCAGTCTCAGTAAGTTTAGAAGTATGAAGTGAGAAAGCTGAATCAGTGGTCGTATGTACTATTCAGTAGACCTTTTTCAGTCTTAAGTATGGAAATTTATTTCATTCCAACCAACCGAAAAGGCAGCATAAATAGATTTCTGACCAAATCAAAGCTAAGATCAATCGCAAATCCTAAGATTCTGAAAGGAAGTAGGAGCAGCCAAACGAAAGGGTAGAGGATCAATGCTACGATAGCCAATGGCCAGCAAACAATAAATAGGAAAATCCAAAGTAGGAAGGTGAGCATGGTGGTTGAGTTTGGAATCTGGTATTCAAATTACATTCCAAGTCAAATAAACAGCGCTTAAGATCAACGGTAATGGTTTTTAGAATTTCAGCTGTTTTAAAATCGGACAGGTGTACGCGGACAATTTTTCTTTAGTCTCCTAAAGGTTAATTAAAATCAATTTTCCTGTTGGTAAATGACTTTACCCACCCGCTGAATATGGTCCAGAAGTGATTCGTTTTGAATATGATGGATAATTGCCACATCAAAAAAATAAGGCTGATAACTATCGTCTAGATCATTCCAAAAGGCAAGTTGATCAGAGAGTTTGAGGTCTTTTCCCACTAATACCAAATCCACATCACTTCCAGGTCTAAAGTTTCCCTTTGCCCGAGAACCATAGACTATTACCTGTTCGATAAAAGGATACTTACGGGCAAAACTTCTTATTTCTTCCAATTGCTGGTCTTTTAAGCCAAGTTCGCTGGCAAGGACATCATGTTGAGTGGAGGGATTCATTTCAAGTTTTCCAGTTTGATTAGAAGTTGTTTAATAAGTGGGTAATAGGTCGTTATTACATCTTCTTCAATTGATTCTGCCGTATCTTGATTATAGGTGTATGAAGTTAGATTTCTGCTTTTCACCATTTCCATCCAAGTTTCTCCATCTGAAATGATTCCTAGTTGGAAAGCTTGGCGAAGCGTGTCTTTTGACCCCATCAGCTCGGTGTAACCCATGTCTATCAAATAGTCTTTCAAGGTAGTCCAAGCCAATTCATAAGTGAATTCAAAAGCTTTAATGAGACCCTGTCTTTCAAGTTCATTTAAGTCTGGGGTATTAACAGCTTTTTCCAGTTGGGAAAAAGCTTTTTCAAAATTTTGAAGTCGTGCTTCCACCGGATGTCTTTGTTTTTCATGTTTTAAATTAAGTACATCCATTGAATCAAAAAAACCGCGAAAATTTCTCTTCGCGGTTTTCTTTTTTATTTCTCACTTATTGGAGTTGTCCAGAAAGCTTGTTGATCTTTTTACTCAAGTTTGAAATCGCCTTGGCATATCGGGAATCCCATTCTTCCAGTCGGGTGGTGTTTTTGATCGCAACTTCGTATTGGATTCCCGGTAGAATCCAAGAAGCGTAACCAGAGAAGGGGTCGTTGCATACATAAAGTGATTTGTACCATTCTCCGTAGTACATTCCCTTTGGATCGATCCAGCTTTTCTCCAGACTGATCAGTCCTTTGTTGATTTTCTGAAGGCTTTTCGCGGAAAGGTTTCCGTTGGAAAGTCCACTTTCCAAGGCTTTTTGATAGGCAGAGGAGCTCGCCTCCAAGCTTCTCAAAGCAGCCTCTACCTGATCAAATCCGGCAAAATTGGCATCTATGGTTTTTACATTTTTCACCGCTTGCTCAAAATGCCCCTTCAGATCCTTGGAATAGCGAGGCACATCATAAGGAATGACTGCGGCATTGGCCTGACGGATTGCCACCAAGCCAAAGAGTTGGGCTACAGCGCCACCCATTTTAAAACTTGGATCGGAAAACTTCGAATAGTAGTGAAGATTGTCATAATTAGAGTGATAGGCAGTCGGACCGCCTGAACCACCACTCAGGGAAGGAATGCCCACATGCATGTAGAACGCAATGTGATCTGATCCACCACCGAGATTCCCGATGCCTGGTTCTGGATTTTTTCCAGCCCAGATTTCAAACACAGTCTTTGCTGAGTCTGGGTAGGTGACTTCTTTGGAGGCGTCGATGATAAGTTTTTTCAAGGTCGGTGCGGCAGAAGCACCGAAGTTTCTTCCTGATACCCCTCCGTCAAAGTTCATGTAGGAAATGGTTTTTGCACCCAATTCTTTTTTCAGATGCTCAACCCATTCGGTCGAACCGATCACACCTTGCTCTTCCGCATCCCAGTGTCCGATCAAAATGGATCGGGAAGGCTTTTGGCCATTTTTATACAATTCACCTAGTGCTTCCGCAAAAGTCAAAAGCATGGCAGTACCTGAGTTAGGATCTGTCGCTCCGAAAGACCAAGCGTCATAGTGGCTACCCATGATAATCCATTCGTCTGGAAAGTCTTTTCCCACAAATGTGCCTACCACATTGTTGGCACGGATGAAATCAGGCTTTTGATCTACCATTACGCGGACTTTTAGCTCAGGTCCGCCTGTGATTCTGTACTTGAAAGGCAATTCGCCCTGCCAAGCTTCAGGCGCTTCAGAGCCTGTCATACGGCTTAGGATTTCTTTGGCAGCGCCATATCCGATGGGAGTGACGGGGATGGTGTGGAAATCCACATCGGCTGGATCATCTCTTTTTACCTTTTTGGTTCCATCCAGAGGAAGGGCTGGTCGGTTGGGCGTCAAAGGGTCCCCTGTGAAATCCAAGGTCAACATGGATCCCCGCTGAATGGTGGTTTCATTGAAGAAAGGACCTTTTGGATACACTTCGCCTCGGGTAAATCCGGAGTCTTTTGGATCGGTGTACACCACTAAACCAATCATTCCGTATTGCTCGGCGTATTTGGCCTTGTAGCCTCGGAAGTTACCCCCATAGCGCGCCACGGCAATTTTTCCTTCCAATGGCACACCCATTTCCGCAAGCTTCATGAAGTCTTCGCGGGTTCCGTAATTGACATAGACTACCTCAGCAGTCACATCCCCGCTACCGGAGAAGGCATTGAAACCTAAGTGAAGTCTTGGATCTGCAGAAAAAGGATCTTCTGGCAAGGCGCCTTCCTTTTGAGAAAGGGTCATCTGAACGGGAGAAATGAGCTGCAATTCAGATTTGCCAGGATGATTAGGTAGATAGACATCATAAGGCCAAACCTTGACGTCCATGCCTGCGTCCGACATGGTTTTGACCATGTAGTCTTTTACAAGTTCGTTTTCAGGAGTGCCGGCGATGTGTGGATTTTTGGTGAGTTCGGTCAAGTGGACTTTGAATCTGTCGTAGTTGACAGACTTGAGAAAGTCGGCTTCAAACTTCTTTTGTCCCTCCAATTGTGCAGGAAGAAATCCATCCTGCTGGGCAAAAGTTTGAATTGAGAGTAGGGAGGCGGCGGTTAGGTAAAGTAATTTTTGCTTCATAGGTGGGATGTATTCTAGAAATTGAAATCTAGGTCTGATGACCTCTAATCTCAAATTTCAAATCTGAAAATTCAAATTAAAAAAGCCACAAGAACAAGTCTCATGGCTTTTTGGAAGGATTAATTCGATTTCAAACCAGGAGATCTTTCGAGGAATTCCTGATACAATCGGATGTGTCTGTTTGACATCGGGATTCTATAGCCATCGATGAACACATGGATAATTTGGCTTCTGGTTTCAAAAGGATCTCCTGTAGAAACGATCAGGTTTGCTCTTTTGCCAGCCTCAACAGACCCATATTGATCGGCGATTCCGAAGATCTCGGCAGGATTAATAGTCACTGCTTTTAGAGCTTCTTCTTTTCCAAGTCCGTAAGCAGCAGCAAATGCCGCATGGAAAGGCAAGTTTCTCACGTTTTCCTCCTCGTCCGTTCTAAGGGCTACTTTCACACCAGCTTTGGCCATTTTACCTGCATTAGAATATGGAGTGTCATAGCGGTCAGACTGACGGGTAGGCAATTCCTGCACCGGACCAGTAACCACTGGAATTCCTGTTTTGGCGATTTCATCTGCCACTCTCCAGCCTTCGGCTACTCCGGTGAAGATGACTTTGATGTTTTTCCCCTGAACCCATTTGATGGCATTTTGAATATCAGAAGCTGCATTGACTTCGATCAAAAGAGGAAGTTCGCCTGAGATTACCTTTGATAGCTGATCCATTTCAGGATAATAGGATAATTCAGCGCCTGACTTTTTCAGTTCGAGGTAGCTTTTAGCATTGTCCCAAATATCATTGGCATCCTTCAAGGCTTTCTCTGAGTCCTTTTTGATATCCTCTTCGGATCTGCGGTCAAAACGTCCTCGTCGGCCAGAACTTGGGAAGGTCATCGCTACTGCTTTGAATCCACCATACATCTGATCAGGCGTGTAGCCGTTCAAGTTGATCAAAGCAGCGGTACCTGGAAATAATCCTCCTGAAGGTACTGTCAATACTGTGGTTACACCCGAAACACGGGTTACTCCGATAGCTTCAGAGTTGGGATTGACGGTGGTCAAAGCCTGCATGTTTGGAGTTACGTTTCCATTTTCTGCATAATCTACCGTCTCTGGTACAGAACTTACCTCTACCAATCCAAGGCGGGTACCACCATCGATCATTCCAGGATAGATAAACATTCCGGTGCAATCAATGACTTCTGCATCAGCTGCGCTGATGTTGGTTCCTACTTGTGAGATTTTACCATTTTCCAAAAGGACAGAAGCATTGTTAAGGGTTCCTTTGGTCACTGTGACTACAGTAGCATTTTTCAGGAGAAATTTACCTGTGCGAGGTTTTACAAATTCCCCGTCGATCTGGGCCATTGCCACCACAGGAAGCAGGGCAAGTAATGAGGCACAAAAGGTTTTTAAAATTCGATTCATGTTATTCTTGAATTTTCGGGGTGATTAGTGTTTTTCGTGGTAGAAAGCTCCTTGGAAGGCTTCAAAGTAAGCATCCACATCTTGCATGCAGCGATGCGCTTCTTCATTAGCTCTTAAGAAAATCGGCTCAACCATTTCAGTAGCAGCCACAAGCTGGCGCTGATCGTCCTTATCCGCTTTGATGTCGAAGTATTTCACTCCGTCAACAAAGGTCATCTGAGGCACAGCATAGGATGAAAGCGGGTGTGTATCGAAAATCACGATATCCGCCTGCTTACCTACTTCAAGAGAACCAACTTTATCGTCGATTCCCAATTGCTTGGCGGGGTTAATCGTGATCATGGCCAATGCTTCTTCATCGGTCAATCCTCCGTAGCGCTGTGTTTTAGCTGCTTCATGGTACAAGTGACGGATCAATTCGGCAGAGTCAGAGTTGATTGAAGTGATCGCACCGTTGCGCTGAAGGATTGCGGCATTGTAGGCAGTGGAGTAGTATACTTCCATTTTATATGCCCACCAGTCTGCAAAAACCGAAGCACCCATGGTGTATTCGGCGATTTCAGGAGCCACTTTGAAGCCCTCGTTGGTGTGCTGGAATACCAGCTTTTTGATGTTGAAATCCTTTGCCACATTGATCAGCATGTAGATTTCATCGGCACGGTAAGAGTGACAATGGATGATGATTTTTCCATCCAAGATATCTGCCAAGGTTTGTAGTCGCTCGCTATAAGAAGGAGGGGTGAGCGTATTTCCTTTTGTTGCTTTTGCTGCATTGTAAGCCTCCCAAGCTTTCTTGTATTGAAGAGCTTCGCTAAAGCCATTTCTCAAGACAGCTTCCACACCCATTCTGGTACGAGGCTGAATGCCGTTTCCACGTCCGTGAGTTCGAGTTGGATTTTCACCCAAGGCAAACTTGATCGTACGAGGAGCATCCTGCATGATGATGTCCGAAGGGTCTTTGGCTCCCCATCTATGCTTAAGCGTGGCATTTTGTCCTCCCACTACGTTGGCAGAACCGTGCATCGCATGAGAAATCGTCACCCCGCCTGCCAAGGCACGATAAATTCCGATTTCAAATGGGTTGACCACGTCCTTCATTCTAACTTCCGAAGTGATCGGTGCGGAGGCTTCATTGACTACATCTAAGGCCACGTGAGAGTGGGCATCGATGATTCCCGGCATCACAAATTTGCCAGTGGCATCAATGGTCTGAACTCCAGCTGGAGCTGAGATATTTTTACCGATTTGCTTGATGATTCCATCCTGCACCAATACATCTGAGTTTTCCTGATTGCCTTTGGTTACTGTCAAAACGGTGGCATTTTTGATTAAAACACTTCCTTTTGGAGCTTGTGCCTGAGCAGTACTCAAACCTAGGCCCAAGAAAGCAGCAAGTATATAATTGAGCTTTTTCATGTGTTTAGTTGCTTAGGCTTGGTGAAGAAAGAGTGGCTTTGACAGGGAATGAACCCATTTGAGGAACAGAAAGTGAACCTTCCATGGTGTTACCGTTGATTTCTCCTGTGACGGTCACATTTAAGCTCATACCTCCTGCAGCTACTGCAAAATCAAAGCTTAAGGTTTTTCCATTTACTGTCGCATTCTTGATAGGGGAGGTGACTTTGCCCGAACCGGCTGGATCATCATAGCTGATGGTTCCTCCCAAGACTCCGTTTTCTCTTTTCAAGACGATTTCACCACCTGAACTTCCAGCTGGCGTCTCAGAAGTATATTCCCAGACTCCTTCCACAGAAGTGCCTGTCGCACCTGAGCCTTTCTGTTCTTCTTTTGTGGCTTTCTTTTTCACCTCGTAGGTGAAAATGTTACCATCCACAATCACGTGTTTGATTTGCGCATCTTCACTGAAAATAGCATCTGTGGAAACGATTAGGTTAGCCATTTTGCCTTTTTCAATAGAACCAGCTACTCTAGAAACACCTAGGATAGATGCCGGATTGGTAGTAAGGGCCGCAAATGCAGCTTTTTCGCTCAGCCCGTTTTTGATCATGGCCATAATAGCCTTCATGGCATCTCCCGGTTTAGCATCAGCCGTTGTGAATGCAAAAGGAATTCCCGCTTTCTCAAGAAGTGAAGCTTGCTTCAACGCCTTCTCATAAGACTCTTTCACACGCTGGTATTGTGCTTTTGTAGCATCTGTTACACCTTCTGCTTTTTGTGATTTGATGGCTTTTTCATCAGGAACCTGGAGTTTGATCAAAACAGGAGTTCCTGAGGCTTTGATTTGGTCGATGACTGTCTCGTAATTTTCTAGACCAGTTAAGACCAATTTGAACCCAAGCTCTTTTTGCAATGCTAAAGCACGTCTGATTTCCAGATCTGAGGAGGCTGTGAATAAAACAGGGATTTGCTTTTGAACTGCAGCAGCCATGGCAGCTTGAGTCGGAGTAGTCTGAGGCCGCTTAACGCCTGCAGTTGAGGCATACATTTTTTCGTGCTCTAGCGCTAGAGTTGTATTTTGATACACATCTCTAAACTTGGCCATTACGCCTGCTAAAGTTGCAGGATACATGCCCCTTGATCCTCGGAAATTGGCAGCCAGAGCTGAGTTTAAT
>CALRRX020000102.1:0-8477 GCA_943370675.1 Reyranella massiliensis 521
GGAGTGAAGAGGTGTTTTTGAAAATCGAAGTGGTGTACGGACCGGGAAGTGGAAGCGCTGCGCGATGGTTGCTGGATGATTTTGAATTAGTGGATTTTGTTCAAGACCTCCTCCCTCCAAAGGTGGCAAGTCTGAAAGGGTATTCAAGCAAGGAAATTTTATTAGCCTTTGACGAGCCTATTGATCCGGTTTTTTCTCTTTTTCCAATTGCTTACGACCTTGATGGTGTCGAACCGGCAGGTGTTTCTTCTCTGAATGATTCTACGGTGGTCATCCGATTTGAGGAGAACTTGGAAGAAGGGAAAAATTACAAGTTGACCATTTCTCAAATTCCCGATTTGGAAGGTAATTTTCTCAGCGACACTACAGCCATTTTTCGCTTTACAGATCCTACGGATTTTGATTACAAATCCTTGGTCCTCAATGAACTGATGCCAGCCCCGAGAGTGGATCAGGATCTCCCAAATGCGGAGTATGTGGAACTCTATAATCTTACGGAAAAGGAATTTAGGCTTCAAGGATTGAAATTTTCTAATTCCAGAAGCAGTACTTCTCTGCCTGAATACTGGATTCAACCCGGAGAATATGTGCTCCTTGCTCCATCCAATCAGGCCAATCAACTCCGTGAATTTGGGGCTGTTGTTTCGGTCAATTCTTGGCCGACTATGTTGAATTCTGGGGATGCAATGAGCCTGATTGCTCCTATGGGAGAATTGATTGATCAAGTAAGCTTTTCTACCTCTTCTTGGGGAGGAAGTGAATTTGCCAATGGGGGTTATAGTCTCGAGGTGATCAATCCCTTTTTTCTATGTGACAATTCCGAATTTATAAGACCCTCGACGGATCAGCTACGAGGTACTCCAGGAAGGCAAAACTCCCTTTTTTCTACTGAATCGAGCGCAGAAGAGCTAAAAATCGAATCTGCCTATTTTGTAAGTCCTGATCAGATTGAACTGGTTTTAAATTTTCCCTTTGTTCCGATAATTAATTCTGCCCAAGTTTCTTTTTCTCCAGAACTCAGAGTGGATTCGGTTTGGATGTCCTCCTTAGGAAGCGGACTTCAAATCAAATTAGCCCAGCCCGCAAGACCCAGCCAAAAATATGAAGTCAGAATTTCTTCTCTGGTTACTTGTAATGGAGGGCTTCTGGAAGAACCTGTATTTGCTATGCTAGTCTTAACTGAACAAGCCGAACAAGGGGATCTCATCCTCAATGAAGTGCTGTTTGATGCTAGGGTAGGAGATTCCAAGTTTGTAGAGATCCATAATACCACTGATAAATATCTTTCTCTGGATTCTTGGGCCCTTGCCAATCTGGACGACTCGGGCTTACTTGATCAGATCCGGATTTTCGGTATGAGGGGAAGTTTTCTGGAACCGGGAGGCTATTTGGCTATCAGCACAGACTCCAATCGGTTGAGGCTGGCTTATCCCAAATCTTCGGATGGTGGATTTCTGCAGATTTCAGGTTTGCCAAGCTACCCCATTTCAGGCGGCACTGTAGTTTTGATTTCCAATAATGGAGAAGTGGTTGAAAAATTTACTTATCATCCTGATAAGCATCATCCCCTCATTCGAAACACCAAGGGAGTATCGTTAGAAAGGATTTCTTCAATTATCCCATCAGAGGTCTCATCAAATTGGCAGTCAGCCTCTGGAAACGAGGATTATGCAACTCCAGGTAAAAAAAACTCCACGGTTTTAAGCGGAGAATTTGAATCTAATCTGATCAAGATAGATCCTCAGGTTTTTGATCCAGAGGGCAGTTTTGGACCTGCTTTTACCACGATTCGGTATGAACTAGACCAACCAGGGTGGGTAGGAAGCTTTTCAATTTACTCAGCCTCCGGGCTTTTGGTACAAACCTTGGCACAAAACCAAGTTTTGGGATCTAGTGGATTGTTGACGTGGAGTGGCACCGATACTGCTGGTGCTAGAGTTAGGCCAGGATATTATGTGTTATTGGTGGAGTTATTTGATCTAAATGGAAAAATTTCGATAGTCAAAAAGACAATAGTGGTGGCAATCAAACTCTAATAGCAGGACCCATTTCATGATTTACATTTTTTTTGGCATAGGGAATCTAAAATCCCGAAGGAATATGAACTCTCAATTTTCACCCTAAGACTTTTAATTTTTGCAAATACCAAAGACCACTGTATTTTAGGGAACCAATTGTTTAAAAGTCCCAGTAATATCATTTAAAGCCAAACCCATATGAGTCACGAAGAAAAAACAGCCTACTCTCAGGAGGAGCTCAAGGAATTTGAAGAAATCATTCTTCAAAAATTGAAAGTGGCAAAAGAAGAGCTTCATTCTTTGAAGGAAACATTGAGCAAGAAAAATGATACCGGGACGGATTATACTGCTTCGACATCCAAACTGTTGGAGGACGGTGCGGATACGCTTGAGCGTGAGAATCTTAGCCAGCTTGCTGCAAGACAGCAGAAATTTGTGATCAACTTGGAAAATGCCCTAATCCGTATCAAAAATGGAACCTATGGTATATGTGTGGATACTGGCAAATTGATCGCTAAAGATCGACTCAAAGCTGTACCGCATACCATGCATTCTATCGAAGCGAAATTGGCCAAAAAGTAGTCTTGGATTTTCTTCATCGACATATTGAGGCGCTCATTTTTTGTGCGCCCGAACCCTTGGCTGTCACCGAGATTGTCAAATGTCTCTCTGAGATGTTTGAGGCAGAAGTGCCATTGGACCATGTTGAGAGCGCTATTTATGAGTTGAGAAAAAAATATAATCAAGAAGACTTTGCCTTTGCTTTGGAACATTTGGGAGGAGGATACCAGTTTCTTACCAAACCAGCCTATCAGACCAGTATTAGTATTTTGCTCAGACAGCAGTCTCAAAAGCGATTGTCATCCGCTCAATTGGAGACACTTTCAATTATTGCCTATAAGCAGCCTATTACCAAAGGGGAAGTAGAACAAATCCGAGGGGTCAACAGTGATTATTCTGTTCAGAAGCTTCTAGAAAAAGAATTAATTGAGATCAAAGGAAAGTCAGAAGGTGTAGGAAAGCCTTTGATTTATGGTACTTCAGAAAAATTTATGGAGTACTTTGGGATCAATTCTCTTCAGGATTTGCCACAGCCTAAGGATTTTTCGCAGCCTGAAAATCAAATCGGAGAGGAGAGGGATTAATCTAAGGTCTGAACTTTAGCTAAAGTAGAGACTAGGAATTTTTTTCCTGTGCCAACCTCTTCACAAAGTATTCTAGTTCGTCTGGTTTCTCCCTTTTTGAATTTTCTTCCAGCCAATAAAAAAGTGATTCCTGGCATGACATCAGAGAGAAAAACTTCTTCAGAGTTTTTCTCCTGCTTGTCATACTTGCTCATTTCTTTCATCAGGAATAGATCTCTTGTTGAGCTGGCGGCAGGATTTTTCATGTGAAGGCGAAGGGGAACCAATAGATCTTGCGGAAAAACACTTTCAGAAAGAATCGGGTCCATAAGTTGTTGAAACATCATTTTCCATTCAGTTCCATGGGGCAAGTGATTGATACCGACTTTTTCAAAAACCCTCAAATGAGCTACTTCATGAATGTATGTCAGTAAAAATTGGAAAGGATTGAGGTCTGAGTTGAGTGTGATGGTTTGTATTTTTCTATCCTTTCTGTATCTGAAATCCCCAAGCTTACTATTTCTTGGGTTTTTGATGTGAAGTGAAAAAGGTGATTCACTCCATAATTTCAGGCAATATTGGATTGAATTTGAAGGAAGGTGACTGGTTAAAATCTGTAAAAGTCCGTGAGGGAAGTTCATAAGGTTTAAAAATAAAAAAAGAGTTCCGATATCGGAACTCTTAATTTTTTCACGCGTGGTGTGTGTTGATTACTGAGCAACAGCAGCAGTAGTGTCAGCAGCAGCAGCGGCAGCAGAGTCAGCAGCAGCTTGAGCAGCGGCAGCAGCAGCAGCTTCAACAGCAGCGATAGAATCAGCTTTAGCAGCAGCAGCGATAGAGTCAGCAGCAGCTTGTTCTTCAGTTGACTTTCCACCGCAAGATGCAGTAGCGATCAAACCAGCGATTGCGAAAATTGCAAATACCTTTTTCATTTGTTATGGTTTTCTTAATTACACCACAAAGGTACTAGTAATATTTTCAATTGTGCAAGAGCCGTTCAAATATTTTTTATTTGTTTTTATAAACAATTTTCACAGGAACTCCTTCAAAATCAAAGTTTTCTCTAAGGCGGTTTTCAAGATACCTTGTGTAAGGGTCTTTGATGTATTGTGGAAGATTGCAGAAAAACGCAAAAACTGGGTTTTTGGTAGGAAGCTGAGTTACGTATTTAATCTTGATGTACTTACCTTTCCATGCTGGGGGAGGATATTTTTCAATTTCCTGCAGCATGATGTCATTCAATTTTGAGGTTGTGACTCTCCTTGTTTTATTCTCATAAACCTTGACTGCAAGCTCAATGGCTTGAAAGATTCTTTGCTTTTCTACTACTGAAGTAAAGATGATCGGTATCCATTTATGCTCGCCAAGGCGGTCAAGCATTTCATCTTTGATTTTATTCATGGTTTTGTGGTCTTTTTCGATTAGGTCCCACTTATTCACCATGATCATGATTCCTTTGTTGTTTTTGATCGCCAAGCTGATCAAATTGATGTCTTGGGCTTCCAAGCCTCTAGTAGAATCCACCATCACTATAACTACATCAGATTCTTCCAAGGTTCTCAAAGAACGCATCACGGAGTAAAATTCGATGTCTTCTTTTACTTTGGCTTTTTTACGGATTCCAGCTGTATCGGTAATGATAAAATCTTTTCCAAAAAACTTATATCTAGTGTGAATAGCATCTCTGGTCGTTCCGGCTTCATCGGTTACGATTGATCTTTCTTGACCAAGCAACGCATTAAGGAAGGAAGATTTGCCAACATTTGGTCTTCCCAAAATAGAGATTTTAGGTACACCAGCATCCGGATCTTCTTCTCCCTCATCTTTGAAATGAGTGATCACAGCATCCAAGAGCTCGCCTGTGCCACTTCCGCTGACAGCCGCAATAGGGAATATTTCAAAAGCACTCAGGCCCATTTGATAAAATTCATTGGCCATAAAGGCTTTTTCACGGTTATCGGCCTTATTGGCAACTATGTAAAGAGGTTTGTTGGTTCCTCTGAGTTCGTTGGCAAATTCAGAATCCAAATCTGTCAATCCATCATTACAATCCACCACGAAAAGAATTACGTCTGCTTCTTCTATCGCTAGTTTTACCTGCTTTCTGATTTCCGCTTCAAAAATATCTTCGGAACCAGTGACATATCCTCCTGTATCAATGACAGAGAAATATTTTCCTGACCACTGAGCATGTCCGTAGTGCCGATCTCGTGTCACTCCGCTCAAGTTATCTTCTATGGCCTTTCGTTCTTCTACCAAGCGGTTAAAAAGAGTAGATTTACCCACATTGGGTCTGCCTACGATTGCTACTATGTTTGCCATAAGTTATGAGGGGTCGTACCCGAATTTTTTAAGTTTTAATTTATTCTTTCGCCAGTCCAATTCGACTTTGACGAATGTTTCCAAAAAGATTTTCTTTCCGAAAAACTTTTCCAAATCAGCTCTTGCTTCCGTACCTACTTTCTTAAGCATTTTGCCTTTGTCTCCAATGATTATCCCTTTTTGGCTATCTCTCTCGACAAAAATGGTAGCTCTAATTCTGATAATGTGTTCTTCTTCGTGGAAGTCTTCAATACCTACTTCAGTGCTGTAAGGGATTTCCTTTTTATAATTTGTAAAGATCTTTTCTCGGATGATCTCGGAGGCAAAGAACCGCTCAGGGCGGTCAGTTAGTTCATCTTTGTCATAAAAAGGTGGATGCACAGGTAGCCTTTCGACAATTTCCTGGAGAATTCGCTCTGTGTTGAATTGCTCTTTGGCTGAAATCGGGATAACTGTGGTCGCATTTATCCTTGAGGTCCAATATTGAGTGACTTCTTCAAGTTGGCCTTCTTTTGCGAGGTCAATCTTATTTATTACGAGTAAAATTGGAATGCCTGATTCATTGATCTTACGGATGACATCTTCGATTTCCTCTTCATTTTCATATAGGTCCGTGACAAAAACGATCACATCTGCATCTTCGAGCGAAAGATTGACAAATCCCATCATGCTTTTGTGCAACTCATATTTTGGTTTAAGCATTCCGGGAGTGTCTGAAAAAACAATCTGATAATCATCGGTATTTATCAGACCAAGGATTCGATGTCTGGTTGTTTGGGCTTTGGAAGAGACTATGGAAAGCCGCTCACCCACAAGGATATTCATCAAGGTGGATTTACCCACGTTTGGTTTTCCGACAATATTGACAAATCCCGCTCTATGAGGAGGTTGGGCCATTTTTAAAGATTTTTTTACAAAGGTACTTGATTTTTGAGAGTTTGCCCTTACCTTTGCATCACAATATCGCGGGATGGAGCAGTTGGTAGCTCGTCGGGCTCATAACCCGAAGGTCACAGGTTCGAGTCCTGTTCCCGCTACTCTTAGACTCCGAACAATGTAAAAATTGTTCGGAGTTTTTTGTTTTTCAGGCATTTAGAACTATTTCGAATCTATTTGATTCTGATAAATTCGAATGATTTTGTCCCCCTTTTTGTCCTCCTAATTGTCCGCTTTCTTGTCCCCCTTGATTTTTATTGGTATTTTGAACCATGATAGATTTCAAAATTTCTGCGGTTTTGAATCCGAAGGGCAAGAAATCCTCCGAAGGTGAAACGATTTATTTATGCATTAATCGAAAGGGGAGACATTACATAAATCTCAATCTTGAAAAGATCCCCAAGAATGCCTGGTCTGGAAAAGCTCTCAAATGGGTGAATAGTCAGTATAATTATGCCGACTCCCATAATCGGTTAATTGCCCGTGAAATTCACCATCTCAAAGAAATCATTCATGATTTTTCTAAGCGTGGCGAAATCTTGACTGCCGAGAAGCTGAAAGCTATTTACCTGGTGAAACATCAGGGTAAAAGAATCAAAGGTGTCAATGGGAATGTGGCCCCTGGGGCAAGTGATAAGATTTCATCTTACATAGAATACTCTTTAAAGTTTGGCTCGACGTCCAAAAAAGAAGAGGGTACCAAGAAGGTTTATGTGACTTTGAAAAATCTGGTGGATAGTTATCGAAGTCAAGCCATGATGGCTGATATCGATGAATCCTACATACTGGGGTTGATAGATTTTTTACGCAGCGATTCCACAAAGATAAATTCGGATACCACTGTTGCTAAATATGTAGATCGTCTCAAAGTGATTTACCGGGAGTATTGCGATCAATACAGTGTCCCATTTAAAAAAGGGATTTTTGAAAGATTGGACATTAATTCGACAAAACGACCTGACAAGATCATCTATGTGAATGATAAGCAATATGAATTGCTTCAGAACTTGAAGTTCACCCCGGAGGAAAGAAGGCTGGAAGTCACTAGAGACCTTTTCTTATTGCTATGCAATACAGCCCTGTATTATAATGATTTGATTGGGATAAAGTCGGAATATGGATTTGATTGGAACCTGCTAAAGGAAAACCCTGAGCATCTAGTACTTCAAGGAGAGCGAAAAAAGAATGGGGAAGAGTTTTGGATTCCTTTAAATGATACCGCCAAAAAGATTGTCAAGAAATACTTTCAGGAGGGTGAGGAATACTTGTTTCCAAGGCATGTGGCTATTTCGGAGCAAAAGTTTAATCAGAATCTGAAAGTGCTAGCGGAAAAAATCAAGTTTCCCGATGTGCTCTCCAATAAGGTGGGAAGAAAGACTTTCGGAACGTGGACAGATCGATTGGGCATGGATGATAATGATATTAGAATGATATTTGGACATTCCCCAGGATCAGTTCTAAAGAAATATTACACCGAGAGGAAAACGGTGGAGACTTACCGAAGGATTCTTTCTTTCATTCAGAGATAGACATGCAAAAGAAAACTAAGCTTGCGATCAAGCATTATCACGCCAAGGAATTAGAAAAGATTGGAAAATCGGCATCCAGTTTTCCTTTGTATGTAATGGTGAGGTACAAGAATGTCAAAACCAAATTTGCTTCAAGGCTTGGGATAAGGTATGTAAATGAAAATGGAGGTGATCCTTCCATTTTAAGTCATTTAAGTCCAGAGGTTACCTCCATTATCGAGGCAGAGGTTAATCATATTGAGTTGCTTCGGGACTACTTTGAAGATGTATTGAAAGTGGAGTTTGCTCCTTCCATGGTAGTCAATGAGTACTATGAGAATGCATCCTTAGAAAAGGTTCTAGATTATTTCGATCAGATTTTTGAGGATAAAGCAATGAGGGGAATTCTAGCTGAAATCAATCAAGACTTGATCGACTTACTTGATGCAGCTGGGCCTACCAAATTCCTTTCGGGGATACAGCATCTTGATTTGGGGCTTTTCCAAAGAATAATGGATTTGGACGAAGTGGAACAAGTTTTCGATTTCTTTCAAATATATAAGTCATTG
>CALRRX020000103.1:0-8468 GCA_943370675.1 Reyranella massiliensis 521
AGGACATTTCTTCCACTTCCTCATCTACTGCATTGAAATCAGCGATGGTCCCCATTTTTTCAATGAGCTTATCCACGTTTTCGGCAGTGATGACCTGTTTGTTATTCTTGAGATTAGATAAGAAGATTTCAGCAATCCGATTTTCGATATCTGAAATGATTTCCTTGCTGTCTTTGTACCCGGAAAAGTGCTTGTTGATGGCATCCAGGTATTTTCTTAAGGCGTCATATCCATCTTCCTCAATATGGAAAAGGATACCGCTGATGTTGATACTTATGGTCTTTTTCATGATGCGTGTGTAGTCTTAGCCAATCAATTCTTGGAGGTGATTTGAAGTGTAGAATTGACCAGGGCGTTCCAGGTTTCTGAGAGAGTGGCAAGGAATTTTTTTCCTTCTTCGGTGATGGCGTAATATTTTCTGGGAGGACCGGCCTCAGATTCTACCCATCGATAAGTGACCAGTTCGGCTGATTTGAGTCGGTTGAGCAGGGGATACAAGGTACCTTCGACCACAATCATTTGGGCTTGGGTGAGTTCATCGATCAGGTCTGAGGTGTAGACCTCGCCGCGTGAGATGATATGCAGAATGCAAAACTCCAGGAGTCCCTTTCGCATCTGTATCTGTGTGTTGGCGACATTCATGTGGCTTATGAGTTAAGTGTTGGAAAAGCAGTTTTGGCGTTTTCCTCGAGACCTGAAATGAAAAAGTAATACCAATCTTTACCAAGCTACCTTGCATTACCTGATTCCTTGCCAAAAAGAGTTGTGATTTTTCTTTGTGATGTTAAAAATGTGGCTCTATTGGATTTTTTAGCTGGTTTTTCTTTTTGTAGAAAAGACCAAAAAATCATTAAAGGTGGAGGCCAACCGTTTAGCTCTTTCTCTTCTTGTTCAACTTCAGGACACTAAAGTGTCCGATCATGTACAATTTGGAGCAGGTAAACGCATTAAAAAGAGATATTTCTGAGGGTATTTTTGAAATTAAATTAATTTGTGGTTGTGAATTCAACGAGCGTGAGATTTTTAGGCATCCTTCTCTTATTTCTATCAGGAATTTCGGGTCAACTGGCATACTCCCAGACGCTGACTCCGAAGTACTCCAATGAGTTTTTGAATATTGGGGTCGGGGCACGGTCCCTGGCCATGGGGGGCGCCCAAGTTTCCGCTGTCAGAGATGTCACAGCTGCCTATTGGAATCCCGCCGCACTTACATCCATCAGACATCAATATGAGTTTTCGCTAATGCATGCGGAATATTTCGCAGGCATTGCGCAATACGATTATTTGGGGTTTACCACCCCTTTTGGCAGCCAAAATCAAGTAGCTGTATCACTTATTCGATTTGGAGTAGACGATATTCCGGACACCAGATTTCTTTATGATGCGAATGGGGCTTTGAATTATGACAATATCCAATTTTTCAATGCGGCTGACTATGCCCTTTTACTCAGTTTTGGAAGAGATATTTCCGACCGATTAAAGGTGGGTGCAAACGCTAAAGTCATTCACCGAAACGTGGGCAAATTTGCCCAGGCTTGGGGTTTCGGATTGGATATCGGGGGAATTTACCGATCCAAGCAACTGACCTTTGGGTTGATGCTGAAGGACATCACGACCACCTACAATGCTTGGGCTCATGATGCCGAGCAAGTCAGGGCTGTCTATGCGCAAACCAACAATGAAGTACCTGTCAATACGGTCGAACTGACGCTGCCAAGAGCGATTGGAAGTATTTCTTACGATAAAAAATTGGGATCCAACTTTTCCATGGTTGCTGCCTTGGATTTAGAAACGACGTTTGATGGAGCTAGAAATACCCTGATCTCTTCCGAATTGCTAAGCGTTGATCCAAGAATCGGGCTGGAATTGGGTTTTAAAAATCTAGCTTATCTCCGTGCCGGTGTTCGTAATTTTCAGCAGATCAAGGATTTTCAGGGAAATTCATCAATGGATTTCTTGCCTAGCGCAGGATTGGGTGTGGTGATTACTGAAAAAGTGCAAATTGATTATGCGCTGTCTGATTTGGGGGATGTTTCAGAAAGTCCTTATTCGCATATTTTCAGTATAAAGGTGCGATTGGAAAAGTTGGGAGAAGATGATAGAAAATTTAAAGGATGGCAAGAATGACTAGATTGATTCGGGTGGTTTGCCTGCTTTTGTTTTTTGGGATTTGGAATCAAGTTCTGGCGCAAGACCCCATTTGGTACGACTATTCGCTGACCTATTACAAAATTCCTACTGCAAGGGATGGCGTCTATCGAATTACACCTACCGTCCTGGCCTCCGCTGGGCTTAATGTCCAAAATCTCGATCCAAGAAATATCCGGGTTTTTCATCGGGGAAAAGAAGTGGCCATCCATATCGAAGGAGAAGCAGATGGTAAGGTAGATGCAGCAGATTTTATCGATTTTTATGGAAGACGAAATGATGCGGAGCTAGATAAAAAGCTCTACCGCAACTTTGAGAAAATCCCGAATCCCTATTTCAATACCTACACGGACACCACTGCGTTCTTTTTGACAGTCACTCCAGGTGTGCCTGGCAAGCGAATGACTGTAAGAGGCCCAGCGGCTATTTCAAATCCTGCTGCTACAGCTTTTGAAACAGAGCAGCTCCAAGTTTTGGCGGATCAGTATTCCTTGGGCATTGCCTACACATTGGGCTTTCGCAAGTCCGAATATGACCAAGGTCAGGGTTGGATGGGTACAGTCATCACCAAAGGCGCTCCTCGAGAACTTACTTTTTCCAACTTAGGAGCTTTGCTTTCGTCAGGATCTGCCAGTTTGGAGATTGGTTTGGTGGGAAGGTCCGAAAATCCTCATGCTGCAGTCATCAGCGCAGGTCCTCTCGGTACCAATCAAAGAGTATTGACGACTTCTTCTTTTCTCAATTTTGATTATCCTCAGCTGACGCTTCCCCTTCAGATGACTGACTTTAATCCCAACGGGACCTTGGTTGTAAGGGTCAATCCTCAAGGAGCGCAGTCGACCGACAATATTTCGATTGCTTATGCCAAGATCAAGTTTAGAAAACCGGTTTCGAATGGGGATTTCACTTCTCAAGTGATGATTTTTCCAACAGGAAACCAGCGTGTCGTGATCAATCAGGCTCAGGAGAATTACGTGGCCTATGATGTCCAAGATCTTTTTGCAGCACAGAAAGTCCAAGTCGTCAAGTCAGGAACAACAGTAACCTTTCAAGGAGCAGTCACTGGAAAGGAAAGTGCCATCTGGGTGCAGCAAGAAAAGACTGTCACTTCGGTTCCAAAACTCACCCCCGTTCGATTCAGGAATTACCTTGCTCAAAAAGCAGACTTTCTTCTGGTAGGTGCCCGAGCCTTGGAAAAGTCTACTTCTAAGTTTCAAAATCCTTTAAAAAGCTATGCTGAGCACCGAGCATCTCCTTTGGGGGGAGGCTATGATACGCTAACGGTGAGGATGGAGGATATCTATGATCAGTATGCCTACGGAGAAAAATCTCCCGTGGCGCTTTACGAGTTTTTGAAAGCTTATTGGCCTGTTCATAAGCCCACCCATATGCTGTTAGCGGCGAGGTCTTTGGCTGTGTTTTCTCAAGGCAGACTAGGCAATGCGACGGTCTATTACCGCAATGCTCCACAGGCATTTGATTTTCAGGATTTGGTTCCTGTGGGAGGATATCCTTTCTCTGACAATGTCTTTGTATTGGACATCAATCCGGCAAAGCCAACAGTACCAGCTATGGCCGTCGGCCGTATTCCTGCCAAATCTGCCCAGCAGTTGGCTGATTATTTAGAGAAAGCCATTGAAAAAGATCAAGTGGGAGTGTCTGAACCTTGGCAAAAGGAACTGGTCCACCTGAGTGGTGGGGTGACTGAGTTTGAATTGGAGCGCTACTTTAATTTCTTGAATGGCTTCAAGACGATCGCTGAGGGGCCATTTTTAGGAGGCAATGTGAGTACCTATCGAAAGAGATCCAATTCTGTGATTGAGGCGATTGACATTACGGGTGACTTGAATGAAGGAAGATCCATGTTGACTTTCTTTGGGCATGGTTCGCCCACTATTATTGATATTGAAATAGGATTTGCATCAGATCCTACTCTCGGCTATGCCAATCGTGGAAAATACCCGGTGATGCTGTTTAATGGCTGTGACTATGGAAGCGCCTATGGGACTACTTATACTCAAGGAGAAGATTGGGTGATTACCCCGCAAAAGGGAGCTTCCAATGTCATGGCAAATACCTCTATAGGTGTGGACGTGATTCTTAGACGTTATTCAGAGGCCTTTTACAAGTACGCATTTTCAGACAGTACTACCATTTTTCAGACAGTGGGCGAGATCAAAAGGAAATCTGAGGAGTTTTTTGTCACCGCTTATGGCACGTCACCGTTGAATTATTCTCACATGGAGCAAATGGTCATGCTTGGAGATCCAGCTGCCAGAATGTTTCCTGCCAACAAACCCGATTATTCTGTCAAACTCGAAGAAGTCAAACTAGAGACCTTTGATGGTTCCTCGATTTCAGCGATTTCTGACAGCCTCAAGCTCAGTTTTGTTCTTAGAAATATCGGGATCACTAGCACCGATTCGATCCGGTATCGGGTAGAGCGAAAACTCCTTGACGGCACTATTTTGACCTATGATCCGATCAAGATTCCTTCCATTTCCAGATTGGATACTTTGGTTTTTTCAGTTCCTAATTTTCAGGTCGAGGCTGCAGGAGAAAATGTGTTCACCATCCTGATCAATGATGATCGAAAGGTCTCTGAAATGACCTTTGCCAATAATTCAGTAGCCTTTACTGCCTTCATCCCACTTAGTGGCACGGTCAATTTGTACCCTGTGGATTTTGGAATTGTCAAAGAGAAGGAGCTCAAACTTCTTACTCAGATTCCAGGTAGAGTGGGAGATAATCGAAACTTAATTATCCAGATGGATACGACCTCTCAATTCAATTCGGTATTTAGAAAAGAACTGAGAGCGACGACAAATGGCGTAGTGGAGTGGCCGGTGACCCTTTTGACAGGCTCAGATTCTACCACCTATTTTTGGAGATCCAAATATCAAGATCCTCTTCCTGGGGAATCCGAAGCCTGGACGGTTTCCAGCTTTTCCTACATTCCCAATACCGAAAATGGCTGGACTCAACGGGTAGAAGCACAGCTGCAACAGACCCAAAAGGAAAATTTGGAGCTTGATAAGGGTTGGAAATTTGTAAGACAAAAGGCAGGGATAGAAGTATTCACGGTAGGTACAGGGGTGGATTCTCTGACCTTTAGAAATACTCAGTTTTACCTTAATCAAGTGCCTCAGATCATCGACAATGTCAATAATGCAAATAGCCGCCTTTGTCCAAACGGATCATTGGGTCTTGTGGCAATAGACCAAAAAACCTTACTTCCTTACTTAGCTGTACCAGTGCCCGGATTTGATATTCTGGACTCAAGGGCTTGTGGAAGGGTGCCTCAATTGATTCAAAGCATACAAAATGCCTGGATTACCACGCCTGGCAATACCATTTTGCAAGACTATGTCAGAGGAGTAAAAGAAGGAGATTATGTTATCATTTTCTCTGTGGGCAATGTCACGTTTGATGCTTGGCCTGATCGAGCCTACCAGAGTTTGAGAGCATTTGGTGCCAATGAGGCTACGCTTAGAGCACTGCAGTCAGGCGATCCTTACATTCTATATGGAAGAAAGGGAATGAGAGCAGGAGAAGCAATCGAGATAATCGGGAATCCCAACTTTCAGGTCCCTTCTCGACAACAAACGTTGAGCTTTGAGACCGAATTGGATGGCTATTTAACTAATGGGGTAATCCTTACTCCGAGAATTGGCCCTGCTTCATCTTGGGAGAGGTTCTTCAGAAATGTGAATAACAGAACTTGGATCAACGAAGAAGATTACACCAATTTTGACGTCATCGGGGTGACCGAGGATGGGGAAGAAAATCTTTTGGTTTCCAATCGAACAGAAAGTCAATTGGATCTTTCTTTCATTAATCCTTCACAATATCCTTTCCTCCGATTGAGATACACGATGGAGGATCCGAATGCAACAGCACCGGCGCAATTGGATAAGTGGCAGGTGAATTTTACAGGGGTACCTGAAGGTGTCTTGCTTCAGAAAAAACCGGCTGAACGTCTTAGACTAAGAGAAGGACAATCAGCCAGACTGGAATTCGCTTTTAGAAATGCCTCGATTTATGATTTTACCGATTCGATTCGGGTTGACTTCAAGCTCGTGCACTTGCCAACTCGCAAGACAGAAAACTTAAGCAAAAAAATAGCACCTGTAAAAGCAGGCGCTCAGGTGGATTTTTCCCTTGATTTCAACACAATAGGAAAAGCAGGTGAGACTACCTTGGAAGTTTTTGCTAACCCTAGAATTCTCCAAGAGCAATCCTTCCGAAATAATCTCATCGATCTGGGAGTAGTGTTTGACGTAGAGCAGGACAACTCGACGTCCTTGCTAGATGTCAACTTTGATGGGGTGTATATTTTGGATGGGGACTTGGTTTCACCTACAGTCATGATCACTGCCCAGTTGGTAAATGATCAGACACTTCTGTATAAGAAAGATACCGTGGGAATGGAGCTTTTCCTTCGTCAGAATTGTGAAGGTTGCCAGTTTAAGAAAATCAATTTTTCCAATCCTAACCTGACTTGGTCCCCTGCTTCTGAGGAGTCCAATTTTAGAGTGTCTTTTGTCCCGGGACCGTTGGAAGATGGGGTTTATACGCTTAGGATTACCAATGAAGACTCTCCACAGCCTTACGAAATCAGCTTTGAAGTGGTGAATGAGTCACAGATCACCAATTTCTATCCTTATCCAAATCCTTTCAGTACTTCAGTAAGGTTTGTCTTTACTCTGACTGGATCAGAGGTGCCGGATGAGATCAAGATTCAGATCATGACCGTGACTGGAAGGGTGATTCGTGAAATTCTCCAATCCGAGTTGGGGCCAATAAGGATAGGAAATAACATCACCGAGTATGCTTGGGATGGTAGGGATGAGTTTGGCGATCAGCTGGCAAACGGGGTGTATATCTATCGCGTGCTGGTGAGAAAGAACGGTCAATTTATGGAGCACCGACCGACTGCCGGAGACAAGGGCTTCAGCAAAGGTTTTGGCAAAATGTACCTCTTGCGCTAAGCTTTTCCTTTTTTCCAACTTTGATAAAGTCCTATTCCACTAACCAGGAGCAGAAAAATCAAAATTCCCCATTGGGAAGGATGGTTGAGAGACTCTTTTGCTCCTAAAAATGAATTGGCAATCATGCCTGTGGCGAAGGCGATGAATGTCCGGGGAAGCATTCCCGGTACTCCAAATACTAATACTTTACGGAGTGCAATGCCCAAGCTGGCAAACAGGAAGTTGGAAATCGCAAAAGGAATCACAGGACTGATCCGAATAAAAAAAATCAATCCCGCAGGACGCTCCATTCTGGATTCGATTTGTCCTTTTAGTGTTGGATGACTTGCAAAGAGGAGAGGTAAAAAATCTGTGTTCAGTTTTTTTCCGATTCCGTAGCCCAGGATATTCGCCAAAATGTAGCCAATCAATAAGTCGGGGAATCCCAGCCACCCCCAGAAAAAGCCACAAGCTAAGGCAGTCAGCGTGGTTGGAAGCAAGGCTAATCCCAAAATCAGGGAAAGACTAACCGTGAGAAGGACATGGTCTGAGAAGCTTTCCAAGTGAATTTTTTCCACCCAAAAATACTGCGAGGCGAAAACCAAAGAGCCTAAAAGCGGGACCAAACTCACCCAAATCCAGCCCAAAACAGCGCCTGGATGAGACCTGAAGTACTCGACTAAAACCTTGAAAATACTGGCCTTTTTTGTCATCTTTGGGGGCTTTTGATAGAAAAGCAAGAGCAAGTTTAGCATCTAGGATTGGATTTTCACCCTTCCATTAGAACACTAGCTGCGGATTAATTCATCTCCACGATAAGATAACCAACTTGAACATGAAATTTGGTACCAAAGCCATTCATGCAGGAGTAAGCCCTGACCCATCGACGGGAGCTATCATGACTCCGATTTTCCAGACTTCTACCTATGTCCAAAAATCTCCGGGGGACCACCTTGGATATGAGTACAGCCGAACCCACAATCCGACTCGAACCGCCCTTCAAAACAGCATTGCGGCACTTGAAAATGGGAAACACGGAATCTGTTTTTCCTCTGGTCTGGGTGCCATTGATTCCGTAGTCAAACTCTTTAATCCGGGGGATGAAATCATCTCTACCAATGATCTCTATGGCGGTACCTATCGTCTGTTTACCAAAGTTTTTGAACGGTACGGGATCAAATTCCACTTTGTGCCGATGAATGATCCTGAGAATCTTTCTCAGTATGTCAACGAGCGCACTAAGATGGTTTGGGTGGAAACACCAACCAACCCGATGATGAACATCATTGATCTCAAGGCGATGGCAGCATTTTCCAAAAAGCACGGAATCCTCCTTGCGGTGGATAATAC
>CALRRX020000104.1:0-8433 GCA_943370675.1 Reyranella massiliensis 521
ATCATCGAAGATTGGCTGGCAAATGCACCCAATAGGTGGTTAAGATTGGATTATATTAGACAAAAAAACAAAGGACTTACAGCTACACTTAATTCTGCTTTACTTTGGGCCAAGGGTAAATATATTTCTCCAATAGCCTCAGATGATATCATGTGTCCAAATAAGATTTCTGTTTTAGTGGAATCCCTGGAGCAAAAGGGTGAGGAATATGCAGCAGCTTTTGGAAATGCGCAGTTTATAAATGAACAAGGCAATAATATCAATTTCGATATTAAAGATAATGATGGAAATGTTTTGAGCTCCCATCAACTTTTTTTGAATTATTACTCTTATGGGAGAGATATAAATATCAATAACCCTGAAGATTTTGGAAGTTATTGGTCATTATTGGCTGGAAATTATCTTCCCGCTATGTCTACTTTAGTGCGCACCGAATCTATAAGAAAGGTTGGCGGTTGGACTTCTGGGAATTGTGTTGAAGATTGGGAATTATGGCTTAAATTGGCAAAAGAATACCGTTTTGCTTACGTAGACCAAATAGTAGCCTTGTATCGATTGCACGGAAGCAATTCGACAAAAGTAAAAAGAGAGCAGATTTTAAGAGACTCTATTTGGCTTTTGGAAAATGAAAAAGGATACGCCCTTAAGAAAAATCTCCACCGGTATTTTTTTCCAGCTTATCAGTTTAATTTGAGTCTTTTAAAAGAATTTGATCCCAAAGGATCACTCGTTAAAAGATTTAGGTTCTCAAAGGATTTGGAGTTTTACAAGTATTTTTTAAATCGAATTAAGAGAAAGCTTAGTGGCTAATCCTTTAGTGTCTGTAGCCCTCGCAACCTATAATGGGGAGGCATTTCTGGAGGAGCAACTTGAAAGTATCCTTAACCAAGATTACCAACCTATAGAAATTTTGGTTTCCGATGACTGTTCTGTAGATAGAACTCCTGTTATTTTGCAGCGTTATGCCGAGGCTGGAAAAATCAAATATTCCAAAAACGCTCAGAATTTGGGCTATGTAAAGAACTTTGAAAAAGTAATTTCTTATTGTTCAGGTCAATATATAGCATTGGCAGACCAAGATGATATCTGGAATCCATCAAAAATTTCCCGTCTCGTTCAATCAATAGGTGATAACTTATTAATTCATTCTGACGCTGTGTTGATAGACCAAAACGGACTTAGGATAGCCAATTCATTTAGTGAATTTTCAAAAAAAATGACCCTCCCACAGTCTTTAACCGAAGTCTTAATAAATGGATCGGTTACAGGTTGTACGTCACTTTTTAAAAGAGAACTTATTGAGGAGGCACTTCCATTTCCTGATCGACTATATGTACATGATAAGTGGATTGGTGTCATTGCTTTTTTGAAAAATGGGTTTACGTATCTGCATGAGCCACTTACTTTCTATCGTCAGCATTTAAACAATTCAATAGGGGTGGCTCATACCTCTTTTTCGGTCCGAGGGAAAATTTCAAAGATCTTTTCGAGGAGGAAAACAAACCCTCAATTTCAAGCATTCAGAAATGTGCTTGAGAAAGAAAGATTATTTGTTATTGAATTTAGAATTCGAGCATTAATAAATGAAAATTCTAAAAATGAAGTTTTGGCTTTGGAACGTTTTTATTCTCAAATACTTGAGGGAAAGAACCTTTTTTCAATTTTTAAATTTTATTGGATGAATTTTGATGCCTTTGAAAAAAACAAACCGTTCAGTCAAAAACTATATTTTTTTTATTTAATACTAAACGCATTTTTTTATTCAAAAAAACTTCAATATGACAATTCGATAACTTCTAACTCTCCTAGGTGAAGGTAACGGCAATAAGCG
Organism: Reyranella massiliensis 521; assembly: GCA_943370675.1. Lineage (GTDB taxonomy): Bacteria > Bacteroidota > Bacteroidia > Cytophagales > Cyclobacteriaceae > Algoriphagus. The sequence goes on from CALRRX020000104.1 coordinate 1,832, forward strand.
TGACCTATGGAAATAGGTTTTATTTGGTTGATCAGATTATCGATTCCCTTGTCCAGGAGAAAGTTGATGAGATTTGGATTGTAGATAATGATTCTCACCCTTTTTCTAAGGAAAAGCTTTTAGCCAAAGCAAGGCAAATTCCTTTTTTAAAATTGTTTTCTTTTTCAGAAAATTTGGGTTCTGCGGGAGCTTATTTTGAAGCGCTTAACCATGCTTTCTCTTTTTCTGAAGATCAGTTTTTTTGGTTTTTAGACGATGATAATTTACCATTACCGGGTGCCTTAAATTCACTTCTGGTTGCTTTTGAAGAATTAAAAGGAACCGGAGAAATTCCGGTTTTGTACAGTTATCGAGGACTAAGCTGGGAAGAAGACAGGAGAGCTGTAAATGAAGGCTATATTAAAGGGCCGAAACTCAATTCATTTTGTGGATTTGCATGGAGAGATCTTTTTAATAGAAAAAAAAAGGACGGAACCGATGGTTTGATTCGAAAGGAAATAAAGCACCCTATAGTACTTGTTCAGTGGGGGCCTTACGGCGGTTTATTTACTACCCTTTATAATCTAAAGAAAATAGGGCTCCCGAAGAAAGAAATGGTGGTATATGCTGATGATCAGGAATATACGTATAGGTTTCATCTAAATGGAATCACTCAGTTTTTGATCTATTCTAGCCAGATTCAAGATATTGACCAATCTATCGGTGAAGGAGGAGGTTATTTTAATGAGACGACATCCCTTTTTAAACTCTTTTATGGGTTGAGGAATACCACCTATTTATCAAAAAAAATGGTGACCAAGCCAATGTTGTATTTCGCCAATAAGTTTGTTTTCCTTTTAATTCTATGTGTCTTGGGAGCCAAAGCCTTTCCAAAATCACCAAAATTGGTGTTAAACAGAATGAGCTGGTTTCTAAAAGCATTTAAAAATGGTGAAAAGGGAATTCTGGGAAAGGAAGTATCTTTATAGGCTATGTGTGGAATAGTAGGATTTGTAGATTTTAAGAAGGTTACCACAGCCGAGCATCTTTCAGAGATGGCGAATGCTTTGACCCACAGAGGTCCCGATGATATGGGGGCTTTCATGGATTTTCATCCTGCTTGTAGTCTAGGGTTAGGCCACAAGCGTCTTTCTATTTTGGATTTGTCCCCACTTGGGCACCAGCCTATGGCTTGGCTTGACTTAGTAATTGCCTATAATGGTGAGGTATATAACTTTAAAGAAGTCAGGACCGAACTTGAATCACTTGGGTATTCCTTTATATCAGGTTCGGATACAGAAGTGATCTTGAAAGCATTTCACGCGTGGGGGATAAGCATGATATCTCGCTTAAATGGAATGTTTGCTATTGCGTTGTATGACAAAAAAAAGGAAAAACTAACCCTCATTCGTGATAGAGCAGGAGTGAAACCACTCTATTGGTACAGAAAGAACGGGCTTTTTATGTTTGCCAGCGAAATAAAGAGCTTTTTTCATCATCCCGGATTTGAAAAAGAGATCAACTTCAAAGGACTCAGTCTTTTCCTTCAATATGGATACATCAATCAGCCAGATTCTATTTTTGAACATACACATAAACTTTCCTCAGGGCATTATTTGGAGTTAGATTTGAAAAATGGAGAGCAAAGTATCCATCAGTACTGGGATGTATTGGATCATTATTCCAAAGAAAAATCAAATGAGAAAGAAGAAGACATCCTAAATTCTCTGGACGAATTATTGGAATCTTCCTGCAATTATAGAATGATTGCTGATGTTCCTGTCGGGGTTTTCCTAAGCGGAGGATATGACTCTTCTCTTGTTGCTGCAATGGTACAAAAGCAGGCAACGAAAAAGGTAAAAACATTTACGATAGGTTTTGAAGATGCAAAATTTGATGAAGCTCCTTTTGCCAGAAAGGTTGCTGAGCATCTAGGTACTGACCATCAGGAATACCGTTGTACCCAACAGGATGCTTTGGAAGTACTAGATCAATTGGTTTACCATTGGGATGAGCCCTTTGCAGATTCTTCTGCGATTCCCACACTTTTGGTAAGTAGGATGGCAAGAAAATCAGTTACTGTCTCCCTGAGTGCTGATGGGGGAGATGAATTATTCGGCGGATATGAAAAATATTCGAGCGCCATGACTTACAAGAAGTTGAATTCCTATTTGCCGCTTAGTGGATTAATTGATTATGGTTTAGCTCCTGCACGAGATTTTCTTGTTGATCATAAGATTTTAAATGAAACAAGGCTCTATGTCTATGATAATATCCTATCGAATTCTCAATCAAAGGATGCGGTAGATTACCTCCAGAATTATCAAAAGTTTTTTTTGGATAGTGAATTGAAAGGGATCTCTGCCAAACTTCCCCCTCAAAATCTTGATCAGCGGTTTAATCCAAAACTTAGGCTGATCCAAGATCCATTAGACAAAATGATGGCGATGGATTATCTTACTTATCAAGCTGAAGTGATTCTCACTAAAGTGGACCGAGCAACTATGGCATATAGTCTTGAAGGACGTGAACCTCTGCTGGATTATAGACTTCTCGAGTTTGTAAGTAGAATTCCTGCGGACCTGAAAGTGAAAAATGGAATTAAAAAGTACTTGCTCAAGGAGATTGTTCACCGTTACATTCCGAAGTCCCTCATGGATCGTCCTAAAATGGGTTTTAGTATACCACTTGTGGCATGGTTGTCCCATGATTTGAAAGATCAAGTAGCCCATTTTTTAGGGAATGAATTTATTTTGAAACAAGGCATTTTTAATCTTAATGCCATACAGCAACTGATTCTTAGATTCCAACTTCGTAAGGACATCAACTTTGCCAATAAAATTTGGAATATTTTGATTTTTCAGATGTGGTATTCCAAATGGATTCAGAATCAATGAAGAAATGGGTGATTTACACCGCCTTATTTGGAAACTACGATCAGATAGTAGATCCTGAGGAGGCTTGGAAAGAATTTGATTTCATCTGCTTTACTGATCAAAAAGAACTACAATCAAAAGTTTGGCAATTTGTGTTTGTTGATAATGAAGGTGAATCCTCTGTTCTGTTAAACAGAAAATTCAAGATGCTTCCTCATTTATTTTTAAGTCAATATGAGATTAGCCTTTATTTGGATGTCAACATTAAGCCTTTGAAAAACCCTCGGGAAATGATCGAGCGTGAGTTGAGAGACAAAGACTTTTATTTGCCTAGACATTCGCTCAGGGATTGCTCATATGAGGAAGCAAAAGAATGTGTCATTTTTAAAAAATCAGGTTTCAAAGAGACGATGAGTCAATTATCCAAATATGAAGAGGAGGGCTTTCCCCGAAAGTTTGGATTGACTGAAAACGGGATTATGCTCAGAAGGCATAATATCCCTTTGATTAAATCATTGATGGAGCAATGGTGGGTAGAGTTTGGTCAAGGCAGCAAAAGGGATCAATTAAGCCTTCCTTATGTTTTTTGGAAAAACGGTAAAGAGCTCCCTTTGGGAGAATTTTCTGCAAATGACCAGATAAATTTTAGAAAATATCCTCATAACAATGAAGTGAAATCCATATTTGAAAAAATTATTCTTTCTTTAACAATTAGATTTCGGAGATTATATTTTCAATACTTAATTGGATGAGGAAAATTTATCTGACATACGATCAAATTTTCTGGTTTTTGATTTTTTTAATTCTTGTTCCATTAGTTGGTTTACGTTTGTTAGGACAAGATGCGGATTATTTTAACTACCTAAATTTACTTACCCTTAAAAATAGTCTCGAGTTATTGACAAAAGAATTTGGGTTTAGGATATTATTAGAGATTAATTCATTGGTATTCAATTCTAGTGTAAGTGCTTTTTTTTTAATCTTCGCCATTTTGGGAATATCCATTAAGTTCTTTGCATTCACCAAAATTTCGCCGATTCCTTTGTTGAGTTTGGTTTTGTACTTGTTTTCATATTTTTTACTTCATGATTATACTCAAATCCGTGCCGGAGTTGCCTCTGGAATTTTTCTATTGGGTTTGCAGGATTTGTCAGAAGGAAAAAGGTATCAATATTTCAAAAAAGTAATTTGGGCTTGTCTATTTCATTGGACTGCTCTAGTTATGATTCCCATTTATTTTATTGTGAAGAGGTTTTCGCTTAATTTTTTTGTTCTTCTACCCTTTATTGGCATTTTCGTATTTTTATCGAGGATAAATTTTGAGCAATATATAATAGCCGCAATCTCAGATTACCCTGCATTAGCTTTATATTATACTTCGCATTCTGGACACAACTCCACAATAAATATTTTTAATCTTATCAATGTTGGTTTTCTGGCTATTTTTATTGGAATTTATTCAATAATTTATTTTTTAAAAGAAGAGTTTTCCAGCCTTGAAATTGATCTATTTAAAGTGTTTAGTTTATCAATTTTTTCTTTTTATTTCTTTGCAATCCTAAATAAACCTGTTGTTGCTTTTCGCATTTTTGAGTTTTTGAATATTTCGCTTTTGTTATTGATTCCTTATGTGGTTTTGAAATTTAAACAATGGTATTTGGCCTCTCTTTTTTTTATGGCTTTTTTTCTCCTTTACTTTTACCATTTGTTGGTTAATGTAAGAGTTATTCCCTGATTCAATGTCTTCTATTGTAGATTTGGTAGTAGTAACCTATTTCCCTGATCGTATTAGGCTTAAGGAGGGGTTGGTTTCTTTGTCTTCGCAGGTCAGAAATTTAATCTTGGTGAGCAATAATTCAGATGATTTTTCAGATTTGAATTTACAAGTTATTCATGTGGATTTGCAGGAAAATAGAGGGATAGGATATGCTCAGAATATTGGAATTCAGAAAGCTATCCAACTAGGTTCCCGGTATGTGCTTACCTCTGACCAAGATACGGTTTATCCTAGAGGATATGTGAACTCGCTTCTTGAGGTAATAAATAATCTCCATAAAGCAAAAAAGAAAATAGGTGCTATAGGTCCTGTTTTTATGGATGAAAATAATCAAGGAAAAATTCATCCTATGGTCAAATTTGGGAAATTCACTCTCACAAAATTTTTTTTAAAAGAAAATGTCTCTGCTGTATCTCATATGATTTCTTCTGGAATGTTGATTCCTGTGGAGAGTTTTCAGGTAGTTGGCTTGATGAGAGAAGAGTTTTTTATGGATTGGATAGATACTGAATGGTGCTGGCGTTCAACAAATCTTGGTTATGAGGTATTTCAAGTCCCAGGTATTGTTGTTTCACATACTTTAGGCAATTCTTCAAGAGATTATTTTATTTTTTCAAAGACTAACCATTCTTATCCCAGAGAATATTTCAAAATCCGAAATGCCATTTTCCTTATTCAGGATCCTAATTTCGCCTATTTTCCAAATCGTATTTACCTCCTTTTATTTTTAATGAAAAATTTGATATTGAATCTATTTAAGGGCTTCAATGATAAGACTTATTTTAAAGTGATACTTTCTTCATTATCTGACGGATATAATCGTAAATCTGGACCTTGCCCTTTTTAAAAAGCTTAAATATGGTTGATATTTTAATCCCAACGTATAACGGAGCAAAGTACTTAAAAACACAACTTGATTCTATTCTAAATCAAAGCTATCCTAATTGGAGAATTTTGATAAGAGATGATGGATCTACTGATGGCACACTTGGAATAATTCAAGATTGGAAGTGCTCAAATCCAGGTAAGTTATTTTTATTTGAGGATAGAGATAAAGGATTAGGGGTTTCTCAGAGTTTTGGTCGTCTTTTGACTGAATCTACAGCCCCATACGTAATGTTTTGTGATCAAGATGATTTTTGGGATTCTGAAAAAATTAAAAAAAGCCTTGATAAAATTCAAGCGGAAGAAAATAATGGAGGAGGAATTCCACTTATGGTTTGTACTGACTTGGAAGTCGTAGATTCCGAATTGAATTCAATAAGTAAATCGTTTTGGAGGGATCGGAAAGATTCTCCCCAAATACTGGAAGATTTTGAGAAGCTTATAGCACATAGTGTGGTTACGGGAAATACTATTATGCTCAATAGGGCTGCAGTGAAACTAGCAGTTCCGATTAAGACAGATTTTTTTCTTTATGATCAATGGATTTCAATCAAGGTAGCCCGATATGGTAAGATTTTATTTATTGATGAAGCTTTAGTTAAATATAGGCAACATAGTAGTAATGTTCTTGGTTCTTTTAAAGTTTCAAAAGGCTATCTTATGAGAAAGATTAAGTTCATTCCTTATTATATTAAATCTTGGAATAAATTAAAAGGTGAGTTAGAGATGGATTTTTCATTATTTCGTGTGGTTCTTTTTAAGTGTTATTATAACTTAATTAAGTTTTTCTAGAGCGTAATCTAATAGAAAAATGAATAACTTAATAAAGAAAAAATGATAACTTTTAGTAAAAAAATATTTATAGAATATATATTTGTTTAAAGGTAATTTACTTCATTGAATGATTAAGAGAAAATTATCAATTGTTGGTATTGTAGGTGTTCCGTCAAACTATGGTGGTTTTGAAACCTTAGTAGATAATCTATTAGATTTTCTTCCTAAATACTTTGATGTAACTGTTTATTGTGAAAGCTTTTCTTATCCGGTAAAGCTTCGAAATTATAAAAATGCAAGATTAATTTATC
>CALRRX020000105.1:0-8362 GCA_943370675.1 Reyranella massiliensis 521
ACCCCTTTCTTAAGCTATATAAAGATATCCCTAGCAAATAGAACGGAACTATGCCTAGGAAAATCTGAAGCATCCTAATTTTCAATTGACCTATTCCAAAATCAAAAAGGAATGCCAGTAAAATGAAGAAATATACTCCAATAATGGAAAGTCCAGCTTTAAATAAAACCGGACTCATTTTCTTAATATTTAAAAATCGAAGAGAATAATAAATACCGACAATATTTACCATTACTGTACTCAGATAAAAACTGTATTCTTTCAAAAAATTATTATTTGGGAAGAAGTATGAGTCTATATATCCTCCCAAAATACCTTGAGTGACACCCACAAAAAATATGTATGAGATATAAAGCCCATAGATATTCTCTTTGGTAGAAACCCATAAAAACATGTTGTAAATAAACATGGCAAGGATAATCCCAAAGTATATCCCAAAGAAGACATTTCTTTCGTCTAAAGTCCAGTTCTCGTCTGTCCCTACGACAAGATTTATAGGCACATTGTTATTACCAAAACTGTTTACCTTGACATAAAAAGTTTTACCAGCATCAGATGGAAGCTTGAATTGATTAAAAAAAGTAGCCCTATCATCCCATTCAAAATTGATCCTTCCTAAGTCTTTCAAGAGTATTCCTTTCGCTGAATAAATCTGTATCTCATTGAGCATTGGATTACTAAACTCTAGAAATACTTCTTCTTTGGGATTTATAGAATCTTTCAATACTAACTTAACCCAAAAATCCTGTTCTGAATATCCAAGAGCGAGATTACTGGAATTTGATGAATTAAACTGAATGTCAGTTAAAGTCAATAGCTTATTTACATCGCCATTAATTTCTTCACTTGTAGTCCAACCAATAAATGAAAAATCATCTTTCTTATTTTGTGTACAGGAAGAAGCTATTAATAACGTAAAAATCAAAAATAAAAGAGTTTTTTTCATTGTAAATAAGATGTGTATTCAAGTTTAACTACATGTCCTCTGTACTCTTCATTTATGAGTAATCGTTCATTCTCTCTAATTTGAAAAATCGATTCTCTATGTTCTTCTGCTGTCAGCGGTAGATTAATTGCATCATGGAGCTTCATCGCAGTAGCAATTAAATCTAGTTTTGGATAATAAAAGGTGCCATTATTTCCAACTTGAGTTAAAACTTCATATCCCATCATCAATCCGAGTTTTACTGTAGTCGGAGCAAACAACGCATAAAGAGAGGTAAGTCCTAATTTTGGTGTCAAAGCCAAACATGCCTTAGACATAAAAATTGCGCCTATTCCAAGGCCAGAAATTTGCCTGGAATTCCATAAGCCACAGACTTCACCTGTTCCAGCATCCAAATCTTTATTAATTACTTCCTTAATGGAACTATCCAGCTCCTCGATTGCCTCGACCATTGGAAGTGGAAACTCCTTGTTAGCCTTGTGAATTCTAGCGCCACCATACACCTTTCCATCTTCCTCTGATTCAACAATCACCACAATCACGTCCGGATTATTGACCCAATCTTCTTTTGCTGAGGTTACTTTTTTCACACCAATGCTCTCCAAAACTTGGCGATGGCCTTCGATAAATTTGCCACAACGGATCGGATCATTTATTGCCTTAAAAGCAATCAACTTAAACATCAATCAAGGAATTTAAGGGTATCAAGCACCTCTCTACGGTACGCTCGCATCGTGGGACTATCGGCGAAATTGAGCCTAAACATAAATATTTCTTCCATTTTCTTTTCAGGGTTGAACAGAAAATCAAAAGAATCCTTCAATTGTTTGATGGACTTTTCCTCTTCTTCACTAAAACCATGGTCTTTTTCCTTCAAAACCTTATGAAAAATGAATAAAGAAGCAGTCACAGGCTGAAAACTCAAGCCATTTAGATTTGCCCAAATCCAAATTCTCTGAAGCACCTTACCCGCTAATAAATAGGATGTTGCATCAAATTTCTCTGCGTTTAATAAAAACATGGCAGAGGAAGTGGTAATTGTTTCCCTTGAGATTTTAGTAAGCCCATAGCCCATCACAAATTTCCTGAAAAACTTAACTGTCCTTGGATCTTTCAACAACCCCATAGCTGCCCTTTCGGCTCCAGAAAGCTCCAAAGTTGCGATATCAATCCCGTCTTTTGTCTCTTTTGCTTCACGGTCTGACCATCGGACCTCATTGATAAAATCCACCAAGCCTTGCTGATGAAAAAGCCTCATTCGATCCATTCCTCCGACCACTTTAGCCAACTGGTCGAGTTCAGCATCTTCATCAAGATGCTTGAGGGATAGCTGTGGATATTCGATAAATGAAAAAACAGCCTTCATTTGCTCTGGAGAAAGCTTTCTTCGCTTTGAGTTTTTCCTATTAGTGCACCTCAATCCCAAACCTTCCACCAGTTCTGCATGTGGGATTTCCAAGGGATGAGACAGTTTGGAGATAAATCTTATGGTAGCGATAAGTGGGTCATCGAATTCTTTGATTTGAATTACTTCTTCGATTTCAATCCCCATCTTCCCTGCTTTCAATCTCAGATTTTCCAAAGCAGATCCAAAGGCGATCAGGGATCCTGTCCCTTTAAAATCCAATAAAGAATGACTTCTTGCTTGGTCATGTACCAAGTGAAGCAACCCCTTTTTATCATAAAGCCAAATCCAAGGCTGGACATTACCTCCGGAAGGAGCCAAATTAGCAGATTCAACCATTTGGATCACTTCCTCCCTTGCAGGAAGATACCCTGATGGCATAACATTATTTGGAATAAAAATATCAGAGTTGGATTGGATAAACTTTGGCGTATCGAGTTTAAAGTCCTCCACATCGACAGGAATCAGCTCATCAAAATCGACATAGTACCTCCCGGATTTGACTGCTTCTCCCAACAATAGTTTTCGACCTACATGAGCCACAGATGCTCCTCCCAAAAATACCCCTGAAGCAAGTTGAGGCCAAGAAGAAATTGACTGACCTACCTCCAACAAAGAAGCCTTCATCCGAGGAGAAAGAGTCTCCAACCCGGTTATCCTAAGACCAAAAGCTATCCGCTGGGTAACGGTCAGGTTTTTTATCGTATTCAGATCTACCTCTCCCAACAGTCCATGAAAAATCTTTCGCTCTGGCTCCTGATCAAAACGTTCAATATCCAACATTCCCCGGTCTGAAGTATCCATCATTACCGGGATTTGGACAGATTTAGACTTTTCTCTGATCAATAGCTTAATATCGAAGCTATCGCACTCGTCAATTACCAAATCTAATTTGCCTCCATCATGAAGAAATGAGTCAATATTAGCCTCTGTAATTCCTTCTCTAAATAGAGTGAGTTTAATGAACGGGTCAATCTCTGAAATCTCCCTAGCAGCAATGATCAACTTCTCCACACCCAAACTAGCCACACCTGCCTTCAGGCGATTCAAATTACTCAGCTCCAACGTGTCAAAATCAGCCAGTCTCATTTCCCCACAGCTACGCTCAAGTGCCATGGTGAGTGCTATACTTTGGCCTACAGATAGTCCAACGATCCCAATCTTTTTCTTAGAGAGCTCCTGCTGCTCCGAAGGTGTTATTTTATATTGATTGCGAAGGGTTCTTACCTTAATGAAGTCTTCCTCTGGAAGGAGGTGAACCAAGGAATATTTCCAAGGATAAAAGACCCAACATCCATACCTGTCGGCATCTCTATTATTTAAAAAATCTTTTGCTCTATCAGTAAGTTCAGTTTTCGAAAACTGCAAATCTGGATGGCTTCCCTTTATTAAATCTTCAACTTGAGATTGTATTTCATCACACACCCGAATCTGAGGATTGGATTTCAAGTCTTCAATCATCTGCCAGTCTGATGATAATGAAGGATTTAATAAATGAGGTAAAAATTGATCATTCCAATCAATTTTTAAAGAAGTGATCATAAGCTTCAATAGGTGAAAAGCTCAGTAAAGTTAAATTATTCGGAATTAAGGCAATTTTTTTAGTAATCAAAAAAACATCGGCTAAAAAATTAATTATCCATCTGATTTTGACCTCATTTGATTGAGCCATTTGTGAATTAAAACCAAAATCAGTTATTTGTATCGCAATTAAGATCGATAATGGAGACGAAATCCGAAGATAAAATCAGAATCCTCTATGTGGATGATGAGGAAAACAACCTTCAGGCATTTAAGGCCACCTTCAGAAGGGATTACAAGATTTTTTTAGCCATTTCGGCAAAAGAGGGTATCGAATTATTGAAAAATGAAGAGGTAGATATCATCATTACTGACCAAAGAATGCCTGAAAAAACAGGCGTTGAGTTTTTGGAAAGCATAATCCCAACCTACCCTAAGCCAATTCGGATACTTTTGACTGGATATACTGATATCCAAGCTGTAATCGATGCGATCAACAAGGGCCAAGTTTACCATTACTTAACCAAACCTTGGGAAGAGGATTACCTGAGGACCGTCATCAAAAATGCTTTCGAAATCTACTCTTTGAGAAGGGAGAATGAAAGATTGACCGATGCTTTGCTAAAGGCTAATGAGCAACTTGAATTTTTGCTCAGACAAAACCTTCTTTCCTAATCAATACCTAGCTGCAAGTAAAAGCTGCAATTCCTTGTGATTGATGCCAAATTTTTTGGCAAGAAACGCATTGGTTAAACTTCCTCGATAGGTGTATACCCCTCGAAGAAACCACTTGTAATTAAAAATCATTTCCTCCGCACCTCCTAAATCATTCATCTGCAGAATGATTGGTGTAAATATGTTGCTTAGAGAATAGGAAGCTGTTCTCGCTACTCTAGAGGCAATATTTGGCACACAATAATGGATGACATCGTGCACCTTGTAGGTCGGGTCATCATGACTGGTCATTCTGGAGGTTTCGATACATCCACCTTGATCGATCCCTACATCAATGATGATACTCCCGTGGATCATATTGGCTACCATCTCTTCAGTAACCACGATTTTGTTTTTACCTTTTTCAGCCCTAAGAGCACCGATGACTACATCTGCCTCAGCTAGAGCCTGAGAGAGACTAAAGTTATCAATGGTAGAGGTGTAAATCTGCTGTCCCAAAAGCTGTTTGATGCGTCGCAGCTTGTAAATATGATTGTCAAAAACCTTGATACTCGCACCTAAGCCCAAGGCGGTTCTTGCAGCATATTCAGCCACAGTACCTGCTCCGATGATGACCACCTGAGTGGGCGGCACACCTGTAATTCCGCCAAGAATAAGTCCTTTTCCCTCGTTTACACTTGATAGGTATTCGGCTGCGATGAGCATCACCGTACTTCCTGCAATTTCGGCCATGGCTCGTACCACGGGCATTCCTCCTACTTTATCTTCGAGGTATTCAAAAGCTACAGCTGTTATTTTCTTCTCGTTGAGCGCTTTGATAAACTCAGGGGTTTGTTTTTCAAGCTGCAAAGCAGAAATCAAACAAGCTCCTGGAGACATATCTGCAATTTCTTCTTCGGTAGGTGCCTCTACTTTCAAAACTACGTCAGCCGCTAAAACTTCCTTTTTTGAGTACACGATTTTTGCACCGGCATCCGCGTAATCTTGGTCTTTGAACTTAGCCTGAACACCTGCTCCAGACTCGACCATGACCTCAATGTCATTGTTTGCCAATAATCCAACCGACTCAGGGGTGAGTACTATTCGTTTTTCCTGGGATGAAGTCTCCTTTGGTATCCCGATCTGCAGGGACTTACCACCTTTTTTTTGAAGTAAGGGTGATTCTTTTGGAATCAACCCCACGGAAGTCAAACCTGTTAATTCAGTAGGCATCTTGGGAATGTTGAAGGGTGATTTTTCTCCTGGTATCGGATTCTGTTTCAATGGTAATCAGGAAAAAACTCTCTGGCAAAAATTGGGCTATACGTTCGGCCCATTCCAACCAGCAAATTTTTCCACTATAAAAATACTCTTCTATCCCGATTTCCAATGCTTCCATAGGATCATCCAGTCTGTAAAAGTCAAAATGAAATATAAGATCACCCTCAGCTGTATGATATTCATTGACTATTCCGAAAGTGGGACTACTCACAGAGTCCTGTACCTGCATCCGATTGGACAGGGCTTTGATAAGGGAAGTTTTTCCAGCCCCCATTTCTCCTTTAAAAACCCAGATTTTTTCCTCGCCTGCCGCTTGAATGACGCGAAGTGCAGCTTGATCGATAGATTCTAGCTCGTAAGAAAATGACTCCAATACAGTTTATCCTTTAGGCCGCAAATGTACAATTGGAATGATCATTTCCTCCAATGAAATTCCCCCATGCTGAAAAGTGTCCTTGTAATAGTTCACGTAGTAGTTATAGTTGTTGGGATAGGCAAAGAAATAATCTTCTACTGCAAACACATAAGAAGTTGAAACATTCAGACGAGGCAACTTGGCTTCTTCAGGCTTTCGGATCTCGAATACTTTCCCTGGTTCAAAGTTGAGATTCTTACCTTGCTTATATCTCAGATTAGTCGTCACATTTTTATCACCAATGATTCGGTAAGGTTTGTTTACTTTTTTCGTTCCATGGTCAGTGGTGACAATGAGGTCTCCTCCAGCATGCTGAATTTTCTTCATCAGCTCAAAAAGTGAAGAATGCTCAAACCAGCTTTTGGTCAATGATCGATAAGCAGATTCATCGGGAGCAAGCTCTCGAATCATTTTCATGTCTGTACGAGCATGCGAAACCATATCTACAAAATTGTAAACCAACACATTAAGATCATTTTGCAACATGGAATGAAACTGATCCAAAACCGTCTTTCCCTGCTGGGTTTGAATGATTTTATGGTAGGAAAACTTCACGGGCAATCTATTTTTCTCCAGATTGATCCTGATCCAATCTTCTTCAAAGTTGTTTTTCCCTTCCTCGGAATCTTCGTCTTCCCAAAATTTGGGATACTGTTTTGCCATATCAGCTGGCATCATCCCAGAAAAAAGCGCATTTCTGGCAAAGGCAGTGGTCGTAGGAAGAATACTGTAATACGTAGACTTCTCCTCGACATGAAAGTACGGACTTATCAAGGATTCAATTTCTTCCCACTGATCAAGTCTTAGGTTATCTATCACGATGAAAAACAGCGGCTTTTTCGACCTCAAGACAGGAAAAACCCGCTCCTTCATGACTTGATGTGACATTAAGGGTTTGTCAGGATTACCATCCTTCATCCAATCCAAGTAATTGTCTTTGACAAATCTGGAAAAGGAAGAATTTGCTTCTGCTTTCTGGGTTTCCAGAACTTCGAGCATACTTTTATTTTCCGTCGAATCGATTTCCAACTCCCAAAAGGTGAGTTTTTTGTACAAATCAGCCCAAGCTTGATGATCATTGGCATCTCCCAAAGCATAACTGATCTGCATAAACTCTTGCTGATAGTTTTGGGCTGTTTTAGTGTCGACCAACTGCTTATTCTGCAAGATTTTCTTCACAGACAGCCATATCTGACTTGGATTGAGCGGCTTGATGAGGTAATCGGCGATTTTACCACCGATGGCATCGTCCATGATATGCTCCTCTTCGCTTTTGGTAATCATGACCACGGGAATCTGCGGCTTGATCTGCTTGATCTGCTGGAGCGTTTCCAATCCGGTCATCCCAGGCATCATTTCGTCCAAAAATATCACATCGAAATTTTTCTCCTCTACCTCTTCGATAGCATCGACTCCCGAATTGACAGTGGTGATCTCACAGCCTTTTTCCCTAAGGAAAAGAATATGTGGTTTAAGCAGATCAATTTCATCGTCTGCCCAAAGAATATGGAATTTTTGAGACATGTTTGCTCCCTTTTCTTCTAAAATTATAATTACTTTTGAGTCAATCAAATGAGTGCTGATTGAAAAGCCAGAAAATACTAAACGACCCGGTGTATGGTTTCATTACCATCCCAAGCGAGTTGATTTTTGCCATCATTGATCACCCTTACTTTCAGAGATTACGCCGGATACGACAGTTGGGTTTGACTGATTTTGTCTACCCTGGAGCCTTGCACACCCGATTCCATCATGCTTTGGGGGCTATGCACCTGATGAGCATCACGTTAGACAATCTAAGAATAAAAGGTACAGAGATCACCGATGAAGAATATGAGGCAGCATTGATCGCTATTCTGCTGCATGATATCGGTCACGGTCCATTTTCTCATGCCTTAGAGTATGGCTTGTTAAATGGCATTCCTCATGAGGAGCTTTCGCTCATGACCATCGAGCTCCTCAATGAGCAATTTGGGGGCAAATTGAACCTGGCTTTGACCATTTTCAAAAATCAATACGAGCGAAAGTTTCTAAATCAACTCGTATCCAGCCAATTGGACATTGACCGATTGGACTACTTACAGCGAGACTGTTTTTTTACTGGAGTATCCGAGGGCACCATCGGGGCAGATCGCATCAT